>JAAFGU010000315.1 GCA_010365205.1 Aromatoleum sp.
GACGACATCTTCGACTGGGACGATCTGCCGCGGTCGGTGGCGGTGTTCGGACCCGGTGTCATCGGCCTCGAATTGGGCCAGGCGCTGCATCGGCTGGGCGTGGAAGTCCTCATGTTCGGCCGCAATGGCCACCTGGGTCCGTTCAGCGATCCGGACATCCGCGCGTACGCGTCACGGAAGTTCCAGAAGGAACTCGCCCTCGACACCGACGCCGACGTTCGGTCGATCGAACGCGAGGGCGACCAGGTGAAGCTGCGTTACCGCAGCCGCGACGGTGCCGAGCAACAATCCGCGGTCGACTTCGTGATCGCAGCGACCGGCCGCGCGCCGAACGTGCGTGGACTCTCGCTCGAGCGGACATCGATCGAACTCGACGGCCGCGGCATCCCGGTGTTCGACCGGCACACGATGCAGTGCGGCAGCCAACCGGTGTTCATTGCCGGCGACGTCTCCGCCTATCTGCCGGTGCTGCACGAAGCCGCCGACGAAGGCCGCATCGCCGGCGAGAACGCCGCGCGCTGGCCCGACGTCCGGCCGGGCCGACGGCGCACGCCGCTCTCCGTCGTGTTCACCGACCCCCAGCTCGCCATCATCGGAACCCGCCACGCCGATCTCGTTCCCGGAGCGTTCGTCGTCGGCGCCGTCTCGTTCGAAAATCAGGGCCGCAGCCGCATGATGCTGCGCAATGCCGGACTGCTCCACGTCTACGCCGACATCGACAGCGGACGTCTTGTCGGCGCCGAGATGATCGGACCGGACGCCGAGCACATCGGCCATCTGCTGGCCTGGGCGATCCAGGCCGAGTTCACCGTCGCGCGAACGCTCGAAATGCCGTTCTACCATCCGGTGGTCGAGGAAGGGTTGCGCACCGCGTTGCACGCCGCTCAGTCGAAGCTCGCTGCGGCGCGGGTGGCGAGAGCCGCGTGAATGCGAGCGGCGCGTCGAGGTCTGTTGTCCCGGCGAAGACGACGCGCCGATCGGAGGGTCGCCGCCCAGTCTGATTCCGTCGCCTACCCGGACGTCGGAAACGTCCCGGGCAACAGGATGCCGCGGTCGACGGCGCCGATCGTGGTGCGGCCGCACAAGGCCATCGTGAGGTCGAGCTCCTTGTGGATGATCTCCAGCGCCTTGGTCACGCCGGCCTCGCCCATCGCCCCGAGGCCGTACAGAAACGCGCGGCCAATGTAGGTGCCGCGGGCACCGAGTGCGACCGCCTTCAGCACGTCCTGGCCGGTGCGGATGCCGCCGTCCATGTGGACTTCGATTTTCGAGCCGACCTCGGCCGCAATCGCGGGCAGCGCCTCGATGCTGGACTGCGCGTCATCGAGCTGCCTGCCACCGTGGTTGCTGACGATCAGCGCGTCGGCACCCGACGCGACCGCGAGCTTGGCGTCCTCGACGTCCTGGATGCCCTTGAGGATCAGCTTGCCGCCCCAACGCCGCTTGACCCACTCGACGTCGCCCCAGTTGAGCTTCGGATCGAACTGCGTGCCCGTCCATTCGGCGAGCGACCCCATGTCGCCCACGCCCTTGACGTGGCCGACGATGTTGCCGAACTGGCGCCGGCGTGTGCCCAGCATGCCCAGGCACCATCGCGGCTTGGTCATCATGTTGAGGATGTTCGGGATCGTCAGCCTGGGCGGCGCACTCAACCCGTTCTTCAGGTCCTTGTGCCGCTGCGCGAGGATCTGCAGATCCAGCGTCAGCATCAGCGCACCGCATTTCGCCGCCTTGGCGCGGTCGATCAGGCGCTCGATGAAGTCGCGGTCGCGCATCAGGTAGAGCTGAAACCAGAACGGCGCCTTGGTGTGCGCGGCGATGTCCTCGATCGAGCAGATGCTCATCGTCGAAAGCGTGAACGGGATGCCGAATTTCTCGGCCGCCTTCGCCGCCAGAATCTCGCCGTCCGCGTGTTGCATGCCGGTCAATCCCGTGGGCGCGATGGCCACCGGCATCCGGACGTCCACGCCCACCATCGTCGTCGCGGTGCTGCGGCCTTCGATATTGACGGCCACGCGCTGGCGCAGCTTGATCTTGCGGAAGTCGCTCTCGTTGGCGCGGTAGGTGCTTTCGGTCCAGGAACCGGAGTCGGCATAGTCGTAGAACATCCGCGGCACGCGCTTCTGCGCCAGGATGCGCAGGTCTTCGATGGTGGTGATGACAGTCATTGGAGTTTCGTCCCCTCGGTACACTTTTCGAATTGTTGGTGCCTCGTTGCACCCAAAACCGGGACGTACCACGTTTTCCGCGTCTGTCGTGTGCGCCATGCGACGACGGCCCTCCCGGAAAACGTGGTGCGTCCCGCATTCTCCGTATCTCCGAGTGTCGCGTTGCGTGCGACCGCCATGAAACGGGCGCAAACTACTCGATCCACGCCGACATGCGGCGGCGGGACAACAGACAAGAGGTCTTCGATGTTCGAACGATACGCTCACCACGTGCCTTGGCAAACGGCGTTCGCGTTGGCGGCGCTCCTCCTGTTCGCGGCAGGCCCTGCGCTGGCCGGGGCTCCGCTCAAAGGCATCGACGTCAAGCTGGGGAGGAATCCCGGTGGCAGCCCGGCGGCCCGCACCACGACGGACGCAAACGGCGCGTTCGTGTTTGCGGACCTGCCGGCGGGTTCGTACTCGCTTACATTCGAGCTGCCACCGGAACCCAAGACGGCGGGGCCCGCTGCGTCGGCTCGCGGCACCGCCCCACCGGCCGTGCAAGTCACCCAGGCCAGGATCGAAGTCGTCGTCGCCGGGAAGACGATCGTCGGCTACTGGGACTTCGGGCATCAGACGGCGTTCGATCCGGCGCAGGCTGCCGCGGCGAAGGCGATGCCTGCCGGGGCAAAGCTGAATGTGGAATTGAAGGCGCCCGGCCGGCTGACCGGGAGCTGCGAAACCGCGGTGGTCAAATCCAAGTCGAACATCAGCAACAATTGATCGCTGCGTGAATCAGGAAATTCTGAAATGCGGGACGCGCGAAATGCGGGACGCACCACGTTTTCGACGGAGATGCGGGACGTACCACGCTTTCCCTCCGGTCTGGCCGCACGGGTAAGCTGATACCGGAAAACGTGGTGCGTCCCGCATTTCGGGCTTGCCGCATTTCCGCAGCGAGTACAGCGGATCATTATGCACCGCGCCGGTCAGCGCTCGCAGAACGAGCGGGAGCACAAAAGCGGTGCCGAGCGATCGGCCCCGCTGCGCCGTGGCCAATCGTGGCAAGAAAATGATTTTGCGCGCAGCTCGCGCATCCCCTCTTGAAAGTTACCGCCCCCGCGCGTAGTACTGCGCAGGTGCGATCCACCGTTTACGACGTCGGCATCATCGGTGCGGGGTTCGCGGGCCTGGCCTGCGCGAGGGCGGCCGCGCGGCGCGGCCTCTCCGTGCTCGTCCTCGACCGCAAACCGGCGCCCGGTCACTCGGTGCACACGACCGGGCTCGTCGTGAAGGAAGCGGCGGAGCGGTGGGAAATACCGGCTGCGCTGACGCGCCGCGTGCGCGGCATCCGGCTG
>JAAFGU010000316.1 GCA_010365205.1 Aromatoleum sp.
TGATGGCGTTCGTGCCGTCGCTCGATCTCGTGCGCGGCGTCGTCGCCGGCGAGATTCGCGCCATCGCTCGTCTGCTGTCCCGGGCCGAGGCCGAGGCCGACGAAAGCCGGCCCGCCATGGACGCGGTATTCCGCCAGGCGGGCCGAGCGCACGTCGTGGGCATCACCGGGGTTCCCGGCAGCGGCAAGTCGACGCTGGTCGCAAAGCTCGTCGCCGCGATCCGGCGCACCGGCCGCAAGGTCGGCATCATCGCAATCGATCCATCGAGCCCGTTTTCGGGCGGCGCGATCCTGGGTGACCGGATCCGAATGGGCGAACTGGGTGGCGACTCGGGCGTCTACGTCCGCAGCATGGCCACGCGCGGCGCCATGGGCGGACTCGCGCGCGGAACGCTGGAGGCCGTCGACGTGCTCGACGCCGCGGGATATGACGTGGTGTTGATCGAGACGGTCGGCGTCGGCCAGGACGAGGTCGACGTCGCGCGGGCCGCGCACACGACGGTCGTCGTCTCGGCCCCCGGGCTCGGCGACGACATCCAGGCGATCAAATCGGGGATTCTCGAAATCGCCGACGTTCACGTCGTCAGCAAATGCGATCGCCCCGACGCCGACAAGACAATCGCCGACCTCACGAATATGCTGGCGATGGGCATCGCGATGTCGCGCAACGGCGGCTGGCGCGCACCGGTGGTTCCGACATCCTCGCAGCGCGGCGACGGCATAATCGAACTGCTGGCTGCGATCGACGGCCACCGCGCCGCGTTGGAGCAAAGCGGCGGGATCCTCGCGCGGCGCTCGGAAATCAACGAGCGCCGGATGCTGAAAGCCGGCGAGGAAATCCTGCGCGAGCAATTCGTGCGACATCGCCACGGCCGGGTATCGGCCTTGCTGGAGGAACTCGACGCGCGCACGCTGTCCCCGCACGCGGCGGCAATACGACTGATCGCCGCCCTACGCATCGGAGAAAACGCATGAACGAATCTGCAATCCGCGGCGCGGCCGCGATCGACGCCGAGACGCTGGCGAAGCTGGCGTCGCAGGTCGAATCGTGGGACAAGAACGAGGTCGCCTCGTTCGTGGCCCGGGCGCCGGAACGGCAGCCCGAATTCCGGACGCTCGGCGGCTTTGCGCTCAAGCGCGCGTACACGGCGCTCGATATCGCCGACACGCCGCTGGCGGACATCGGACTGCCCGGCCAGTATCCGTTCACGCGCGGACCGTACCCGACGATGTACCGCGGCCGGCTGTGGACGATGCGTCAGATCGCCGGCTTCGGCACGGCCGAAGACACGAACCAGCGCTTCAAGTACCTGATCGCGCAAGGGCAGACCGGCCTGTCGACCGACTTCGACATGCCGACGCTGATGGGGTACGACAGCGATCATCCGATGAGCGAGGGCGAGGTCGGGCGCGAGGGTGTCGCGGTCGCCACGCTTGCCGACATGGAGCATTTGTTCGACGGCATCGATCTGGAGAAGATCTCGGTGTCGATGACGATCAATCCGAGCGCGTGGATCCTGCTCGCGATGTACGTCGCGCTGGCGCGGAAGAAGGGCTACGACCTCAACAAGCTGTCGGGCACAATCCAGGCCGACATCCTCAAGGAATACCAGGCGCAGAAGGAATGGATATTCCCGATCGCGCCGTCGGTGCGCATCGTCCGCGACTGCATCACCTACTGCGCGCGGAACATGAAGCGCTACAACCCGATCAACATTTCGGGTTACCACGTGTCCGAGGCAGGTTCCTCGCCGCTCGACGAGGCGGCGTTCACGATGTGCAACCTGATCACCTACGTCGAAGAGGTGACCAAGACCGGCATGGACGTCGATGAATTCGCGCCGCGGCTCGCATTCTTCTATGTCTGCCAGGCGGATTTCTTCGAGGAGATCGCCAAGTTCCGCGCGCTTCGCCGCGTTTACGCGAAGATCATGAAGGAGCGGTTTGGCGCGAAGAATCCGGAGTCGATGCGCCTGCGTTTCCACTGCCAGACCGCGGCGGCGTCGCTGACCAAGCCGCAGTACGAGATCAACGTCGTGCGCACCGGGCTGCAGGCGCTGGCCGCGGTGCTGGGCGGCGCGCAGAGCCTGCACACCAACGGCATGGACGAGGCGTTCGCGATCCCGACCGAGGAGGCGATGCGGATCGCGCTGCGTACCCAGCAGATCATCGCCGACGAGTCAGGGGTCGCGCAAGTCGCGGATCCGCTGGGGGGCTCGTATTTCGTCGAAAGCCTGACCACGCAGTACGAGCGGGCGATTTTCGCCGTGGTGGAAGAGGTCGACCGCCGCGGCGGAACGATCAAGCTCACCGAGGACGGCTGGTTCCAGCGCCGCGTCGCCGATTTCGCCTACGACACCGCGCTCAAGAAGGCGAACGGGGAAAAGCCGGTGATCGGCGTCAACAAGTACGTCGACGCGAACGAGAAGTTCGACATCGAGCTGCACCCCCACGATGAAACGACGACGCAGCGGCAGATCGACCGACTGCAACGCGTCCGCCGCGAACGCGACAACGTGAAGATCGCCGCGCTGCTCGCCAAGCTCGTCGCCGTCGCGCGAAACGAGGGCGAGAACCTCATGCCGGTCACGATCGAACTCGTCTCCGCCGGGGCGACCATGGGCGACATCGTCGAGCGTTTGAAAACGCTATGGGGAACCTATCGCGAGAACCCGGTGTTCTGAGGCGCGCGCAGGCGACCGGGCCGCTACGGGAGAATCAGCATGTCGGTGTCCGCGGATTCCGCCGCCGGGCTCGTCGCGCGGTTCCTGAAGGCGCGCGGCGTCGATCGCGTGTTCGGGCTTTGCGGTGGCCACATCATGCCGATGTGGATGCGGATCGACGCGGAAGGCATCGCGATCGTCGATGTCCGCGACGAGCGCGCCGCCGTGTACATGGCGCATGCGTACGGCGAGCTCACGCGGAATTTCGGCGTAGCGCTCGTGACGGCCGGACCCGGCGTGACCAACGCGATGACGGGGATCGCCAATGCCCACGCCGCCCGCGCGCCGGTGCTGGTGCTCTCCGGCGTGCCGCCGCGGCCGCAGGAGAACCGCGGCGCGTTGCAGGACCTCATCCATACCGACTTGCTGCGCTCGATCACGCGGTATGCGCGCACCGTCCGCGATCCTGCGCAGGTGTTGCGGGAACTCGATGAGGCCGTCGCTCGCGCCTTCGGCGAGGGCGGCGAACCGGGGCCCGTCTATCTCGATTTTCCGACCGATACGCTGCGCGCGGAAGTCCCACGGGTATTGCAGCGCGATGAGCATTTGCGGCCGAAGCCGCAGCCGGACCTTTCACCCGAGGCGCTGCAGGTGCAGGCGGCCGTCGAACTCCTCTGGTCCGCCCGGCGCCCGCTGGTGATCAGCGGCCGCGGGGCCCGTGGCGCGGGGCCCGCGCTGCTGAGCTTCCTCGATCGACTCGGTGCGCCGTACCTCGACACCGGCGAAAGCCGCGGGCTCGTCCCCGACGGACACCCGTCCGTCGTTGCCGCGATGC
>JAAFGU010000317.1 GCA_010365205.1 Aromatoleum sp.
CTCCAAGGCCGAGGCCGTGCGCAAGTCGATCGTCGCGGTGATCGGCGACGGCCTTGCGAGCATCCGTCCCGGGTCGGCCGAGGCGGCGCGCCTGAAGGAAGTGTTGATCGCGCAGAAGATGTGGTCGCAGTATCTGGAAGTGGGCATCGGGCCCGATGCCGAGATCTTCACCAAATCGCAGCCGATGTCCGCCGTGGGGCCGGGTGCGGAAATCGGCGTGCATCCGCAATCCGAATGGAGTAACCCGGAGCCCGAGATCGTCCTCGCGGTAGGTGCGAACGGCCGCATCGCCGGCGCGACGCTCGGCAACGACGTCAACCTGCGCGATTTCGAGGGCCGCAGCGCGCTGCTGCTCGGCAAGGTCAAGGACAATAACGCGTCGTGCGCGATCGGCCCGTTCATACGCCTGTTCGACGATGCGTTCAATCTCGACGACGTCCGCCGCTGCGACTTGGCGCTTTCCGTCGAGGGCCTCGACTGGTTCGCGCTGGAGGGCAAAAGCTCGATGGCGAAGATCAGCCGCGATCCGGCCGATCTGGTGGCGCAGGCCATCGGGCCGAATCATCAGTATCCGGACGGGATGGTGCTCTTCCTCGGGACGATGTTCGCGCCGACGCAGGACCGCGGCGCGCCGGGCCAGGGCTTCACCCACCACCTGGGCGACATCGTCACCATTTCGACGCCCAAACTCGGCGCGCTGGTGAACCGCGTCAACCGCTCCGACAAGATCGCGCCGTGGACCTTCGGCGCCGGTGAGCTGATCCGGTCGCTCGCGGCACGCGCGCGTGGTTGACCAACCGCGCCTGACCGGTCGCACCTGAACGCGTGCACTGGGCGCCGGTCGCAACAACGCCGGGGCCTACAGCAACTGCGACTGTTGCTGCCGGTCGAAATTGGCGTCGACGACCGTCAGCGCCGTCATGTTGACGATGCGGCGCACGGTGGCCGACGGGGTCAGGATGTGCACCGGCTTGGCCACACCCAGCAGGATCGGTCCCAGCGTGACGCCGCCGCCCGACGCGGCCTTCAGCAGGTTGAACGAGATGTTCGCCGCGTCGATGGTCGGCATGATGAGGAGGTTCGCCTCGCCTTTTAGGCGCGACAGCGGAAAGACGGCCTTGCGCACGTCCGCGTCCAGCGCGGCGTCGCCGTGCATCTCGCCCTCGACTTCGAGGTCGCCGTCCATCGCGGTGACGAGCGCCAGCGCCACCTGCATCTTCTTCGCCTGCGGGTGCGAGCTGCTGCCGAAGCTGGAATGCGAAAGCAGCGCCACCTTGGGCACGATGCCGAAGCGGCGAATCTCGTCCGCGGCGAGCAGCGTGATCTCGGCGATCTGCTCGGCGGTCGGATCCATGTTGACGTAGGTGTCGGCGATGAACACGGTGCGCGTGGGCAGCAGTATCGCGTTCATCGCCGCGTAGACCTTGACGCCGCGGCGCAGGCCGATCACCTGGTCGATGTACTGCCGGTGCGTTTCGTGGGTGCCGAAGGTGCCGCAGAGCATGCCGTCGGCGTCGCCCATGTGCATCATCATCGCGCTGATCAGCGTCAGCCGGCGGCGCATCTCGATTTTCGCGTAGCCCTGCGACACGCCTCTGCGCGCCGTCAGCCGGTAATACTCGGACCAGTAATCGCGGTAGCGCGAATCGGAATCGGGATTGGTCACCTCGAAGTCGGTTCCAGCTTTCATCCGCAATCCGTAGCGCTCGATCAGCTTCTCCAACACCGCGGGCCGGCCGACCAGTATCGGCCGGGCGAGACCTTCGTCGATGACGACCTGCACGGCGCGCAGCACGCGCTCGTCCTCGCCCTCGGCGTAGACGATGCGCTTGGGCGACTTCTTCGCCGCGGCGAAGATCGGCTTCATCAAGAGGCCCGAGTGGTAGACGAACTGGGTGAGCTTCTCGCGGTACGCATCGAAGTCGGCGATCGGCCGCGTCGCCACACCGGACTCCATCGCCGCCTTGGCCACCGCCGGCGCGATCTGCACGATCAGACGCGGATCGAACGGCTTCGGGATCAGGTACTCGGGACCGAAGGAGAGGTTCTCGATGCCGTAGGCGTTGGCGACGATGTCGGACTGCTCGGCCATCGCGAGATCGGCGAGCGCGCGCACGCAGGCCATCTTCATCGCCTCGTTCACCGTCGTGGCACCGACGTCGAGCGCACCGCGAAAGATGAACGGAAAGCACAGCACGTTGTTGACCTGATTCGGATAGTCCGAGCGGCCGGTGGCGATGATCGCGTCGGGCCGCGCCACCTTCGCCAAGTCGGGCATGATCTCGGGCTCCGGATTGGCCAGCGCCATGATCAGCGGCGAGGGCGCCATCCGCGCCAGCCATTCCGGCTTCAGCACCCTCGCCGCCGAGAGGCCGAGAAAGATGTCGGCGTCCGTGAGGAGGTCGGAAAGCGTCCGCGCATCCGTGGCCTTGGCGTAACGCGCCTTGTTGTCGTCCATCTCTTCCTTGCGCCCCGAATAGACGACGCCGGCGATGTCCGACACCCAGATGTTCTCGATCGGGATGCCGAGCGAGACCAAAAGATCGAGGCAGGCGAGCGCCGCCGCGCCCGCGCCGGAGCAGACGAGCTTGACCTTCGACAGGTCTTTGCCGACGACGCGCAGGCCGTTGGTGATCGCCGCGCTTACGATGATTGCGGTGCCGTGCTGATCGTCGTGGAACACCGGGATTTTCATCCGCTCGCGCAGCTTCCGCTCGACGTAGAAGCACTCCGGCGCCTTGATGTCCTCCAGGTTGATGCCGCCGAACGTAGGCTCGAGCGATGCGATGATGTCGACCAGCTTCTCCGGATCGCGCTCGTCGATCTCGATGTCGAAGCAGTCAATGCCGGCGAACTTCTTGAACAGCACCGACTTGCCTTCCATCACCGGTTTCGCCGCCAGCGGCCCGATCGCTCCCAGTCCCAGCACCGCGGTGCCGTTGGTGACGACGCCGATCAGGTTGCCGCGCGCGGTGAGGTTTCGCGCCTCGGCCGGATCGCGCACGATTTCGTCGCACGCCGCGGCGACGCCGGGCGTATACGCGAGTGCCAGATCGCGCTGGTTGAGGAGCTGCTTGGTCGGCAGGATCGAAATCTTGCCCGGCGGCGACTGCCGATGGTATTCGAGCGAGGCTTGGCGGATGTCGGAATCGGGCATGAGGGATCTCGGTCAGGCCGGCGGGTCGGCAATCATAGCAAGCGCGACAGGGAAGACAGATTTTCCTCCGTGGCGTCGGTGTACTGCGTGACCAACGATCTTCGCACTCGATCCTTCCTTTCGTGCGTCGCGCCAAACGGCCATGCTATATTCGTTGCGCTCGACGATTCCGACCATGCCCAGCTTCCTGTTCACCCGTCAGCTCGCACGCGCCCTGATCGTCGGGTCTCTCGCGTTCGGCGCCGCATTGCCCGCGCGCGCGGCGGACGATGAGCTGGCCGCGCTGGTCGAGAGCGGCCGCTCCGCCGAAGCCTGGTCGCGCTGCGGCGACCGCGACCCT
>JAAFGU010000318.1 GCA_010365205.1 Aromatoleum sp.
GCTGGGCCTGCGCCGGCGCCGGCCAGGCGCCGATCGTCATCAAGGTCGGCTGGCACGGCAAGGACACCGACGGCAGCGAAGCGCGCGACGGCGCCGGCGAGTTCGCGCCGAGCGTGGCGATCGCACTGCCGGGGGCTGTCGAATGAGGCGCCAGCGCGGCGCCACCATCACCGAACTGATGGTGGCCAGTACGGTGGGCATGCTGGTCATGCTGATGGCGACGGGCCTGCTGATGTCGGCCAACGCCGCCTACGTCGCGCAAGTCGAGGCGGCGAAGGTCGACGACGGTGGCCGCTATGCGCTCGAGGTCATCACGCGCGCGGCGCGCCAGGCGGCATTCGTCAACTGGGAGCGCGACGCGGCAAACCTGGACCAGGGCACGGCGCCGGCGCGCATCGGCGGACTTGACGCGCATTCGCTCAATCGCGCCACCGACGGCATTGACGCCCCGCTCGCGGACGCCGTCAACGGCAGCGACGTGCTGGCAGTGCGCTTTGCCGGCGCCGGCGACGGCAGCGTGATCAGCTGCGCCGGTTTCGCGGTCGGCGAAAAGGACGACGGCTGGAGCATCTTCTACGTCGGCCGCGGCGCCAGCGGGGAGGCTGAGCTGCGCTGCAAATACCGCGGCAAGGCCAGCTGGGGTGCGGACGCCATCATCGGCGGCGTCGACACCTTTCAGGTCCTGTACGGGCTCGATACCGATTCCCCGGCCGACGGCGTGGCCAATGAATACGTCAGCGCCGGCGTGGTCGAAGAGCGCGACGCGGCGCTGGTGCTGACGTCCGCGGATCCGGCGGCGCGCGAGCGCGAACTGCGCCGGCGCACGCACTGGAAACGCGTCGCCAGCATCAGGGTCGCGCTGGTGGTGCATGGTGCGAAACGCGGGCAGGCTAACGAAAAGCTGCAGAAATTCGATTTGTTCGGCAGCGAATACAGCAATGCATTCGGCAGCGCCGACCGTGGCGTTCATCTCGCCGAAGCAGACCTGCCCGATGACCTGCGCCCGCGTGAACGCCGGATGTTCGCATCCACAATCCTGTTGCGCAACGCAGCCGTGGAGGCGCGGCGATGAATCGCTTCGACCGCTGCCGCGGCGCCGCCTTGCTGACCGCATTGTTCGTGCTGTTAGCGATACTTATCATCGGCGTGTCGGCGGCGCACACTGCGCTGAACGCGGAAAAATCCGCACGCAATGAGCGCGACCGCCACATCGCGTTCCAGGCCGCGGAAGCGGGCTTGCTTGACGCCGAACGTGACATCGAAGGCGTTGCCGATCCCGCCTCCGCGCGCGCCGCGCTCTTTTCCAGCGGGAGCGCGCTCGGATTTGCGGACGGCTGCGGGCGCGGCCCGGAAAACCTTGGCCTGTGCGCGTACCTGCCCAGCGCGCCGGCCTGGCAGGCGGTCGACTTGGCCGGCGACGGCGGCGCCATCACGCCATATGGAAGATTCACCGGCGCCGCGCTGCCGACAGGCGGCGGTGCGCTTCCCGCCAGGGCGCCACGCTACGTCATCGAACTGATGCCGCTGGCGCGTGCCGGCGAGGATGCGGGACGGCGCGCCGCCAATGCCTACCGCATCACGGCGATTGGGTTCGGCGTGCGTGACAGTACCCAGGTCGTGCTGCAGTCGTTTTACCGCAAGGTCGCGCCTGGCGAAGGGCGCCTCCAATGAAGGCGTTCCTGTTCTCGCTGGCGATTGCTTCTGCGATAACGGCGCCCAGGCTGGCGGCTGGCGATCATTACCAGAAGCCAGCCGCTTGCCGATCCAGCTTGGTTGCCCATGCGGCTGGTGCCGGCCAAAAGCCAGGCCGTTCGACGATCGCGATGCGGCAGGGCGGCACCGGCGTGCTGATCGAATCGAGTTATGAGGAAGCCGGATGGAGCGGCCGGCTCGAACTGCGGGTGCTCTCGGTGGGCGCGAATGGCGCGATCGCAATCGGGGAGACGCCGCAGTGGGAAGCGGGCGCCGTGCTGGCGGGCGATCCGGCGACCGCGCGGCCACCGCGGCCAGCGCCGCAAGATCGCAAGATATTCACGCTGGTGCGCAAGGCTGACGGCGCGACAGCGACGGTGCCCTTCACATGGGACAATTTGGGAAGCGAGGAGCGCGCATGGCTCGATTCTGCCCCGTCGGGCGAATCGCGCATCGCCTTCCTGCGCGGCGACCGCGCCCGCGAAACTGGCCAGCCGGATGGGGTTTTCCGCGCCCGCAGCGGCATCCTCGGTGACGCCATCCACAGTACGCCGCTGTTGGTGGGCGCACCGTCGCCGTCCGTCCAGGGGCCGGGCTACGACAGCTTTTACGCCCGCTACAAGTCCCGCACCGAGGCGATTTATCTCGGCGCCAACGACGGCATGCTGCACGCCTTCGACGCGCGAGACGGCGCCGAATTGTTCGCCTACGTTCCCAACGCGCTGCTGCCATTCATCAGCCAGTTGAGCGACCCGCACTACCGCCATCGCACCTTCGTCGACGCCAGCGCCGGCCAGGCCGAAGCCCTGCTGAACGGCCAGTGGCGCTCGGTGCTGGTGTCCGGCATGGGGATGGGCGCACGCGGCGTGTTCGCGCTCGACGTCAGCGACCCGGCCGCATTCGACGCCGGCCAGCGTGCGCTCTGGGAGTTCACCGAGCGCGACGATCCGGCCATCGGCCACGTCGGCGTCGCGCCGCTGGTCGCCAAGATCAAGGTTGCGCCTGCCCAGTTTCGCTACTTTGCGATCGTGCCGAGCGATGCGCAGGCGGCCGATGCCGGTAGCGCCCTGTTCTTGCTGTCGCTCGACAAGCCGCCGAACGAGCGCTGGCAAAAGGAAGTGAACTATTTCAAGCTATCCGTGCCTGGCCGCGCAAATGCTCTGGGCCAGCCGGCGCTGGTGATCGCCGCCGATGGCAGTGTGCGTTTCGCTTACGCCGGCGATTCGAACGGCACGCTGTGGCGTTTCGATTTCAGCGCCAAGCCGCCGTTCTCTGCCAAGCCGCTGTTCGAGGCGCGCGATGAAGCGGGGCGGCGCCAGCCGATCACCCTGGCGCCGCGGGCCGTGTTCGCGCCGGGCGGCGGCTACCTGGTGTTGTTCGGCACCGGAAAATCGATCGAGGAGGGCGACGCGCAGCCAGCCGATTTCTCGCCGCAGTCGTTCTACGCCGTGCTCGATACCGCGGCCAGTCCTTTGGTGCCGGTGCGCGGACGCTCCGAGTTGGCGCGCCGCACCTTGTCGGGCGGCACGGGCTATACGATCAAAGGCGATGAATTCGATTACGCCGGCGCGGGCGCCAAAAAAGGCTGGTATTTCGACTTCCCGAATGCGCGCAGCGATGGTGAACGACTCGCGGCGCCCCCGGTCCTGGCATCGGGCACCGTTCTGGCCAGCAGCATCGCGCCCGGCGCCGACGCCTGCGCGGCGCCATCTACCCGAACCTACGTGATCGATGCGCTGACCGGGCTTGCGAACGGCGTCACTGGCCAACCTGCGAA
>JAAFGU010000319.1 GCA_010365205.1 Aromatoleum sp.
GGCGGCGCCGAGCAGCATCATGCCCTGATTCGAAAAACCGGGACCGATCTTGAACGTCGAGGTGACGGCCCCGGCGTCGCCGCCGGTCGGGCCGCCGAGGTTGGCGCCGGTGCCGACGCCGGCGCCAAGCGGCGTCCACGTCTGTTTCACCGTCGTCTGCCGGATCGATTCGACGCGGCCGCACGGATACGAGGCACAGTCGGACGCCAGGGCACCGTTGCCGGGTTGCGCCCGCGCCCCCCCCGCAGTCGAGACCAATCCTGCGGCGAGCATCAGAACCAGCGTGCGTGGGCGCATGCGTTCACTCGGGCAGCGCATTGAGGTAATACATCGCATGCAACAGTGGCCCCGGCTTCCCGAGCGGGGCGAGCCAGCGCTGGAAAATCGGATCGATGTCGCCGCTGCGATAAAGTTGCGCCAGCGCGCGATTGACGGCCAGCCGGAAATCCGGATCGTCGCGGCGCAGCGCGAGCGCATACGGTTCGAATGAGAAGTCGTTGCGTATGATGTCGAGCTGCGACGGGTCCGGGGCGCGCAGCATGAGGCCCGCCAGCACCACGCGGTCTCCGGCGTAGGCGTCGGCCTTGCCCTGCATCAGCATCGCGATTCCCTCGGCGCCGGTCCTGACCGGAACCAGCGTGGCCGTCGCGCCGGCCGCGCCGAGGACACGGGTCAGCGCCTGCTCGGTCGTGGTCCCGGCAATGATGGCGACGCGCTTGCCCCTGAGGTCGGTGACCTGGCGGATCTTCGATTTCGTGCGGACGAGCACGCTGGCGCCGTCGACGAAAATTGGCAGACTGAAGTCGACGGTCTGCATCCGGCCCAGCGTCATCGTCGTCGTCCCGCAGACCGCGTCCGCCTTGCCGCCGATGATCGCCTCGAGCCGCGTGGCGGCATCGACGGGCAGCCACTCGATCTTCAGCGCCGCAATTCCCAGTTCCTTCTGGATCGCAGCGGCGACGCGCGAGCAAAGCTCGACGCTGTATCCGCGAATCTTGCCGTCCCGATCCGTGAAGGAGAACGGCGCCGCACCCTCACGATAGGCAAACGTCACCGATGCGGTCTGCTTGATGCGCTCGAGCGTCGGTGAGGCCGCGGAAGCGCCGACGGTCACCACCCATATCACGGCGGCCAGGGCGCGCGCGGCGACGGAGGCGGAAGGGAAGCGGAGGCTCTTTCGCATGGAGGATGCCGTGGGCGAACCGGCCCGAGTTTAGCACGCACGAACCGGGAATCCGGGGATCCGGCAGGCGCCCGAAAACGACGCCCTGCGCGGGAAAGCCCGTGTCTTAGATGCCGCGAGCCCCCTCGCCGCGGCCCGACGGGAAAATCGGGCAGACGTCCGGCCTGTTGGTCGCGCGTTACCTGCTCAACGCAATCCCCGATTTATGCAGTCGGCGCGTCGGTGCCGCGCCGCCGCACACCCCGTGTGTGGGTCGCGGCACCACGCCGAGGCCAATTTCCGCGGCGAAAAGTTCCAGGGCCTGTTGGCGCTTACAGGCCCTAGAATATGGGTCTGCGCAAAGTCGGTATTGCGCCTTCTACGCGCGTTCGAGGTCGCCCATGCATGCTGCGCGCGATCGTTCGACAACAATGGAGGGTTCCATGCTCAAATCCGTTCGTCGTTCTCTTGGTCTTGGCCTTTTCGTCTGCGCGGCATCCGCCTTCGTCGCCCCCGCCGTCCATGCGCAGACCGAGCAGCAGAAACTCGTGTCCGCAGCGGACGCGACGCTGACCAAATTCCTGCGCGACCCCGACATGACGTGGCTGCAGCAGAACATCGGCCGCGCCAAGGCGGTGCTGGTCGCCCCGGAAATCGCCAAGGCGGGTTTCATCTTCGGCGGCTCGGGCGGCCACGCGGTGCTGGTGGCGCACGGCGCGAAGTCCGGCAAGTGGGTCGGCCCGGCGTTTTACTCGATGGCAACCGCGAGCGTCGGATTCCAGGCCGGCATTTCGGTCTCCGAAACGGTCACGCTGGTGATGACCGACAAGGCGCTCGACTCGCTTTTGGCAAGCTCGTTCAGAATCGGCGCCGACGCCAGCATCGCCGCGGGGCCCGTCGGCGCGGGCGCGAAATCCGACGTGGTCGCCGACCTGATCGCGTTCAGCCGCTCCAAGGGCATCTACGGCGGGGTCAACCTCGACGGCACCGTCGTCAAGCCCAACGACGACTGGAATGCGGCGTACTACGGGAAAAAGGCGCTCGCGCCGGACATCCTGGCCCGCGCCAGCGTCCACAACAAGCAAGCCGACAAGCTGCTTGCCAACGTGGCCGCCGCAACGAAGAAGAAATAGCCGCGCGGTCGGCGGCCGATTCCCGCGCCGCGCCGGCGCCGCGTTCGACGCGGGGACGGCGGATCGAGCGTTTCTCAACTACCTCCCGAGCGCACGCCGCCTTCGACGTTGCGCGCGACGCCGGCCTGCCCCCGCGGCCCGCGTCGCCGCTGTTGTGCTATCGTCAGCGACCGAGTTTTCACGGCGCGCAACGGCGACGTGGCCATGTCTGACCCGATACGATTCCTCCTGAACGGCGCCCTGGTCGAGGCGGAAGGCGTCTCGCCGCAGACGACGCTGCTGGAATTCCTGCGCGACCACCGCCGCCTCACCGGCACCAAGGAGGGCTGCGCCGAAGGCGACTGTGGCGCCTGTACCGTCGCGCTGGCCGAACCCGCGCCGGGCGGCGGCCTCGCCTGGCGCCCGATCAACGCGTGCATCCGACTTCTGCCGACGGTCGACGGCCGCGCGGTGTTCACGGTCGAAAGCCTGAAAGGCACCGACGGAACGCTGCACCCGGTCCAGGAGGCGATGGTGCGCGAGCACGGCTCGCAGTGCGGCTTCTGCACGCCGGGCTTCGTGATGAGCCTGTTCGGACTCTACAAGAATGCGCATCGCCCCCCGCGCGGCGCGGTCGAGGACGCACTGTCCGGCAATTTGTGCCGGTGCACCGGCTACCGGCCGATCCTTGCCGCGGCGCAGACGATGTACGCGCTGCCCGCGCCCGCCGACTGGCGCTGCCCCGGCGTCGCGGTCGACGGCACGCGACGAATCTCGCCGGACGAGGAAGCGCTGGCCGCCACACTCGCTCAACTGACGCGCGACACTACGTTCGAATACAAGCACGCCGGACAGCGGTTCTTCGCCCCCCGGAGCTTGGACGAGCTCGCGCAATGCGTCGCCGCGCACCCGGATGCCCGCATCGTCGCCGGTGCCACCGACGTCGGGCTTTGGGTGACCAAGCAGCACCGCGCGCTTGGCGATCTCATCTGTGTCGGCGACGTCGATGAGCTCGACCGAATCGCCGAATCCGGCGACGCGCTCGACATCGGCGCCGGCGCGTCGCTCGCCGACGCGTTCGCCGCGCTCGATCGCGAGTGGCCCGAGCTGCACGAGGCGTGGGCCCGGTTCGCGTCGGTGCCGATTCGCAATGCGGCGACCTTGGGCGGCAACGTCGCCAACGGCTCGCC
>JAAFGU010000320.1 GCA_010365205.1 Aromatoleum sp.
TCAGCAGCCGCCGCGGAGCGCCCTCGGGCCAGCCGTCATCCGCGCCGTGGACGGGCACCTGCGCGGCCTCGGCGGAGGCATTGGGCGCGGGATTGGCCGAGGCGCTGGTCGAACCGCTGGCGCTCCCCGGCGGCTCGAAGTGCATCGGATCGAATGCACGCGTCTCAAGCTGGATCGCATCGCCGACCGCGGCCGCGGACAGATCGACGAGCACGTCGATGCGCTCGGCCGGCGAGACGAAGCATTCGCTGCAGCGGATGCCCTGCGCCAGCAGACCGCCGTCGGTGCCGAGCAGCGTGCACGGGACGCGCTTCCCCGTCGCATCGGCGAAACCGAGGCGATAGGTCCGCGCGTTCGACGCATTGAGGATACGGAAGCGGTACGCGCGCGTCGCCACGTCCAGGAACGGATCGGCGCCGCCGTTGACCGTCGCCGTGTCCCCGAAGAATCCGTGGTGCCGGTCGGCCGCGCTCGCGGCATAGCCGGCGCCGGTCCGCCGGTCCTGCAGGACCAGCGGAATCTCGGTCCGGCCCCAGGCGAGATCGAGTGCGGCGCGCAGCGCGCGCTCGTCCGCGTCGTCGACGGCGACCAGACCGAACAGACCGCGATAAGCTTGTCCGGCGGTCAGCCCGTGCGGATGCGGGTGATACCAGTACAACCCCGCGCGCTCGCGCACGGTGAAGTCGTAGGCGTAGCGGCCCGACGGCGCGGCCAACGAGAGGCCCGCGCCGTCGTTGGCGGTATCGGTCGCGAGACCGTGCCAATGCACGATCGTCGGTTCGCCGATCGCGTTGACGAGTTCGATGCGCACCCGCTCGCCCCGCTCGAAGGCGAAGGTCGGATTCCACCAGCGCAGGCCTCGGTGATTGGCGACAAATGCCGTAGGCCAGCGCGCGTCGGTGCCGGTACTGCCGGTGGCGGTCATGCGCAGCGGCGCGCCGCCCGGGGCGAGTCGACCGAAAAGTCCGTCGTCGCCGGGAACGAGCAGCGGCGAGCCCGCATTCGGCCCGCACCAGTCGTCGCCGGGGACCGCGTTTGCCTGACGCGGCGCCATCGGGTGATCCGGGATGGCGGACCGTCCCAGGGCGGAAAGGCCGAGGGCCCCGAGGCCCTGCAGCAGGCGGCGGCGATTCAGCATGGAAGCGGGGAGGGGATGGGGAGCGGAAACTTGAGCTGCGGCGAGTGTATCAAGGCGATCCGGCGAGATCGCACGCGGATCAGGATGCGCGTCCCTCGCCGAACGCATAACGCACGCCGATCCACGCGCCGAGCGGCGCGCCGCGGGCACGGAAGCCCTCGGGTGCGGCGAGGTCGGGCGCGTAGGTATTGCCGGGGCCGCGGAAGAAATTGGTGCCGAGAATGCCGAAGTTCTGGTAGCGCGCCCCGAAAAGATTGGCGACGTTGCCCGAGACTTCCCACTGCGCGTCGATCCGGTAGCGCGCGTCGAGACCGACCACCGCGTAGCCCGGGACCCTCCCGCCCGCGTCCCGATTGTTCTCGTCGCCACGCGCGTATTGTGGGCCGGCCGCGACCAGCGTCGCACCGAGCGCGAACGCCGTCGTCGGGATCCAGTCTGCACGCAGCTTGATCACATGCGCCGGAATCGCGGGGATCCGGTTGCCGGCGCGCACGTCGATCGCGCCGTCGGCGCCGGCCGTCGAATTGTTCGGACTGTTCTCGCGAAATCCGGATTCGAACGTCGCCCGCGTGTAGCTGTAGCGCGCGGCAATGGTCAGCGGTCCCAGCGGCACGCCGGCGCCG
The DNA here is from genome assembly GCA_010365205.1 of Aromatoleum sp. Taxonomy (GTDB): domain Bacteria; phylum Pseudomonadota; class Gammaproteobacteria; order Burkholderiales; family Casimicrobiaceae; genus CAIWHR01. Next base: position 1,762 of record JAAFGU010000320.1, read on the forward strand.
AGCTCGACGCCGATGCGGCGCGTGCGGCCGATGTTCTGGAAATACCCGGCGTTGGCCGCGCCGCTGCCGGCGGAGACGAACTGGATGTCGTCGCGCAGTTCGGTGCGGTAGACAGCGACGCTCCAGAAGCTGTCCGCACGCCCGGCTGCCATCGGGCGGCCGCGGGCGCCGGCCTCGATCGTCGTGCCGATCACCGGCTTCAACGGCGGATCGGCGACGAAGATGTTCGGCAGCGTGCACGGAGCCGCGGGATCGGCGCAGGTCAGCTCGACCGGCGACGGCACGCGCATCCCTTCGCTCCAGTTCGCGTACAGCATGGCCGAGTTCGTCCACTCGTAGGTGAGCCCCGCCGCGGGGTTCAAGCGGCGGTAATCGTGCGTGCCGTTCAGCGCCGGCGTCTCGCCGCTCCTGTCCTCGATCCGGATGCGTGCGGCGTTGTAGCGCGCGGAAACGGTGACGGCGACACGGTCGTAGAGCGACAGCGTGTCGATGGCGTAGATCCCGTAGTGGCGGCTTTGCGTGTCGACGTCCGTCGTTTTCGTGTAGCCGCCGGCGGCGGGAGTCTCGCGATCCGTCGTGATCGCCGCCGGTTGCTCGCTTTGGCGAAAGCCGGTCGCGCCCAGGTCCGCGGCGACGCCCACGGTCAGGCTGTTCCGGTGACCCGCGAGGTCGGGTGTCAGCGTCAACTGCAGCGACGCGCCGCCGCCGCGGGTGTCGATCGCCGAGGCGACGTTGAACGCCGGCGGCGCACCCGGTGCGTCGGGATCGCCGTTGACGTTGCTGTTGACGCCGTCGCTTCTCAAGCCGCGGTAGTAGGCATTCGCGGCGACGAGCGCGACGTTGTCGAATGCGTGGAGCGCACGGGCGTTGACGAAGGCGAGCCGATTTTGCGTCGTGTCCGGCCACGTATACGCCTGCGGCGGCCGGTCGAGCATCGACACCGGAAGCGCCTGCGTGCCGTCGAGCGTGTTGTCGGCGAGGGAAACGCTGACGCCGAGTTCGGTGTCGTCCGTCAAGTGGCGAATCTTGGCGAACAGCTGGCGGACGCGGCTTGGCGAGTGTTCGCGCCAGCCGTCTTCGTCGAAAAGGTTGCCGGTGACGAACCAGTCGACGGCGTCGCGACTGCCGCCGGTCTCCCATGCGAGCGCGCGCCGGCCGAAGGCGCCGGCCGTCGCATCGAGGCGGGTGCCCGGATCCGTGATTCCGTTTTTGGTGTACACGGCAAGCGCGCCGCCGAGCGTGTTCAGCCCGAAGATCGGGTTCGTCCCGGGGATCACCTGGATGCTCGCGATCGCCGAGGTGGGAATCAGGTCCCAGTTGACGACGTCGCCGAACGGTTCGTTGATGCGGACGCCGTCGACAAATACCGACAGACCCTGCGGCGTCCCCAACAGCGGGGATGCGGTGAAGCCGCGGAAATTCACGTCGGACTGGAACGGGTTGCCGGTCGCCGAGTTGACGTTGACGCTGCTCGGATTCGCGTCGAGGAACTCGGCCAGATTGGTGGCGCGCTGTCGGGCGATGTCGCGGCCGGTGAACACCTGCACGTTGCCGGGCACTTCCGCCAACGGCGTGCCGAAACCCGGCAGCGGCGTCGTCCCGACGACTTCGATGCTGGGCATCACGCCGACCACGCGAGGCTCCGGTGGGCCGGCGCCGCCCGCTTGCGCTCCCGCGTCGTGGACGGCTAGCGCG
>JAAFGU010000321.1 GCA_010365205.1 Aromatoleum sp.
CGCGGGAAACCGGGATCGGGTGGACCACGATCCGGCACCGACCGGCGGCCGGCGAGTGTGGCCGATGCGCGGCCGATGCGCGGCCGATGCGCGGGCGGGAGGCTCAGGCGGTCAGCGCGCGGACGAAATTCGGCAACGCGAGCGCCGCACGGTGCATGTCGCCGTTGTAATACTGAAGGTGCGGCAGTGCTCGCTGCGAGATGCGGCGATCGACCTCGCGCGCGAAGAGTCCCTTCGGGTCGAGCGTCGACGACGCGCAGGCCATCATCCACAGGCCGCCATAGAGCGGAACCGACGTCAGGTACGGAGTAACGATCGGGAAGACCTCGCGCAGGCAGGCGAGGCCTTCGCGAACGCGCGCCGGATGCGCGACGGGGCTCGCGAGATGCAGCGTCATCGCGGCGACCGGGTTGAGCCGCGCCGCGCAGGTGCGGTAGAAGTCAGCCGTGTAGAGCGGAGTCGACGGACCGCCGGGATCGGTGAGGTCGAGCACGATCAGGTCGTACTGTTCGGTCGCCCTGCGCACGAACGCGAATCCGTCCTCGATTTTCAGCGTCAGCCGCGGGTCGTCGAGCGCGCCACGGTGAACGTTCTGCAGGTATTTGCGCGCGACGTCCACCACCGCGAGGTCGATCTCGCACAGCGTCACCGACTTCATCGACGGATGCTTCAGAAGTTCCTCGGCGGAGCCGCCGTCGCCGCCGCCGATGATCAGCGCGCGTTCCGGCTGCGGATGCGTGACTGCCGCGAGGTGCACGAGATTTTCGTGATAGAAGAACTCGTCCTTCTCCGACGTCATGAAATGACCGTCGAGCCGGAAGAGCTTGCCGAACGACGCGGTGTCGTGGACCTCCACCAGCTGGAACGGCGAGCGGAACCTCTCGAATCGATGCGCCGACCGGACGACGATGCTCCAGTCGTCCGTCAACCGTTCGGTCATCGCGCCGGTCGCCGCGTCGTAAGCGCTCGCCTCGGCGCCCTTGACCGGCTCGTCACTCATCCTTGCCGCCCCGATGGATGGCCTGGAAGCGCGTGCGCTTCGGCTTCAGCGCCGCCTCGAGCGTGTGGAACAGCTGCTCGGCCTTGGCCCGATTGTCGGTGGCCAGATTGCAGACGTAAACATCAACGGTGACAAAGCCGTACTCGGGCCACGTATGGATCGCGAGGTGCGACTCGGCGAGCAGCACCGTTCCGGTGACGCCCTGCGGCTCGAATTGGTAAAAGGCATCGCCGACGACGGTGAGTCCGGTGTCGCGGACCAGGGCGACGCAAAGCTTGCGCAGCGCGTCGGCGCGCGTGAATTCGGGCGTATCGGCCGGGCAGCCGTACCATTCGCCTAACAGATGGATTCCGTCCATTAGTCGTCCCCAGTCATGAAAAAGCCCGACTCCGGTTCGTCACCGGCGAAGGGCGCCCGACTCCGCCGGCATGTGGGCCGGTGAAACCGTTGAATTATTGCACGAAATCCACGCCCGCGCGATAATTCATGGTTCTGCGCGCATTCACTTTGCATGTACTTCGCCCGCAAGTCGCGCGCACTTTGCACGAGGCGCCCGCAGCGACGCCGCCGCAAAATCGATCCGCCGCACGCCCTGCGCCGCACGCTCTGCTCCTTAAGCCACACGCCGATTCTCATGACGACCTCTGCCCGCATCGCCGACTCGCAACTTGCCAACGCCATTCGCGCACTTGCGATGGATGCCGTCGAAACGGCGAAATCCGGTCACCCGGGCATGCCGATGGGCATGGCCGAGATCGCGGTGGCGCTTTGGAACCGGCACCTTCGCCACAATCCGGCGCATCCGGGATGGCCGAACCGCGATCGCTTCGTCGTTTCCAACGGCCACGGCTCGATGCTGCTGTACGCGCTGCTGCACCTGACCGGCTACGAGCTGCCGATCGAGGAACTGAAGCGCTTCCGTCAATTGCATTCGAAGACGCCGGGGCACCCGGAAGTTGGCGTCACGCCGGGCGTCGAAACCACCACCGGGCCGCTCGGCCAGGGGTTGAGCAACGCCATCGGTATGGCGCTCGCCGAACGCCTGCTCGCGTCGGCGTTCAATCGACCCGGTCATGCGATCGTCGACCATCGCACTTACGTATTGCTCGGCGACGGCTGTCTGATGGAAGGCATCTCGCACGAGGCGTGCTCGTTCGCGGGCACCCAGGGCCTCGGTAAGCTGATCGCGTTCTACGACGACAACAACATCTCGATCGACGGCGAGGTTGGAGGCTGGTTCACCGATGACACACCGAAGCGCTTCGAGGCCTACGGCTGGAACGTGATCCGGAAGGTCGATGGCCACGATGTCGACGCCGTCGATGCGGCGATCAAGGCCGCGCAGGCGACGAGCGACCGCCCGACGCTGATCTGCTGCAAAACGGTAATCGGCAAGGGCGCACCCACCAAGGCGGGGACCGCGGAGGCCCACGGCGCGCCGCTCGGCGAACAGGAAATCGCGGGCGCCCGCGCCGCGCTGGGCTGGAATTACCCGCCGTTCGAGATTCCGGACGCGGTCTACGCGGGCTGGAATGCGCGGGAGTGCGGTGCCCTGCTCGAGCAGGAGTGGGACGCGCGCTTCACCGCGTATCGCGCCGCGCACCCCGCGCTGGCCGCCGAGTTCGCGCGCCGAAGCGCCGGCAATCTTCCGGCGGACTGGGCGAGCGTGACGGAGACCTTTGTTGCGGCGCAGGCGGCGAAAGGCGAGACCGTGGCCACGCGGAAGGCCTCGCAGCAGGCGATCGAGGCGTATGCCAAAGCGCTGCCGGAAATGCTCGGCGGGTCGGCCGATCTCACCGGCTCGGTGTTCACCAACTGGTCGGGCAGCGTGACGGTATCGAAATCCACCGCCGGCAACTACATCTACTTCGGCGTCCGCGAGTTCGGGATGAGCGCGATCGCCAACGGCATTGCGCTGCACGGCGGTTACATTCCGTACACCGGCACGTTTCTGACGTTCTCGGACTATGCGCGCAATGCGCTGCGGATGGCCGCGCTGATGAAGCTGCGCTCGATCTACGTATACACGCACGATTCGATCGGGCTCGGCGAGGACGGACCGACTCACCAGTCGGTCGAGCACGCGGCGAGCCTGCGGCTAATCCCGAACCTGGATGTCTGGCGACCCTGCGACACCGTCGAATCGGCGGTGGCGTGGGCCGCGGCGCTCGAGCGCCGCAGCGGCCCGGCCGCGCTGCTGTTCACGCGGCAGAACGTGCCGTTCCAGAAACGCGACACGGCGCAGATTGCGGCCATCCGCCGGGGCGGTTACGTGCTGGCCGACTGGGGCGCTCCCGCAGGCAAACGCGCGCTGATCATCGCGACCGGTTCCGAAGTGGCGCTGGCGATGCACGCGCGAGAGGCCCTCGCCGACGATGGGATCGCCGCGCGCGTCGTCGCGATGCCGTGCACCAGCGCGTTCGACCGGCAGGACGCCGGCTAC
>JAAFGU010000322.1 GCA_010365205.1 Aromatoleum sp.
CGACGATCTGGATCCGCCGCTGCCCGCCCGCGCCCAAGGCCCACAACACCGCGTCGAGGGTTCCTTCGCCGCCATCGGCCATCGGCCGCGCACGTATTTCCGCTTCCGGCCAAACCCGTGCGAGGCCGCGCGCGATCGCAGCGCAAACGGCCGGCGCGCTCAACGACCCCTTGAACGAATCGGGGGCGACGACGACGATCGGCGAGCCGGGCGTGGGCATGGCGTATGATTTTCCGATGGAGTTACCGACAGGATGCTAGCAGCCTTCGCGACGGTTCGGCGCCGGTTCCAGCGGGCGCGCTTGTGCGGGCTCTTCGTCGCGGTACTCGCTTTCGGCATCGATGCCGCGCAGTCAGCCGACTATGCGCGCGAGGAGCGCTGGGCGCGGGAAGTGGTTATCGGGCTGGTCGTCGGCGATCCCGTCTATCTCGCGACTGCCGCAAGGGGCAAGGTGCTGGCGATCCTCGCCCTGCCCGCGGGCGCGACCAAGGGAGGCGTGGTCGTCGTGCACGGACTCGGCGTGCATCCGGATTGGGGCCTTGTCGGCGGCGTGCGGACGCGGCTCGCCGAGGCGGGATTCACGACGCTGTCGGTGCAGATGCCGGTGCTCGCGGCGGACGCGCCGCGCGACGACTATCGCGCGACGTTCGCCGAGGCCGGCGATCGTATCGCTGCCGCCATCGTCTACCTGCGCGTGCACGGCGCGACGAAGGTGGCACTGGTCTCGCACAGCATGGGTGCGTCGATGGTCAATGCCTATCTTGCGCGGCCGGACGCGTTCGCGATCACCGCCTGGGCGCCGATCGGCATGCTCGACGACTTTGCCGTCGCGCCGCGCGAGCCGGTACTGGACGTCCTCGCCGAAACGGAGCTGCAGCAGGTACGCGACGCCGCTCCTTTCCGCTTTCCGCGGATGCCCAGCGACGGCTGTTCGCGCCAGATCACGATCGTCGGCACCGACCACTACTTCGACAATCGGCAGAAGGCGCTGGCTGCGGCGATTGCGGAGTTCCTCGACCGGGCATTTGCGGGACGGTGCTGACGCGACTTGCCTGAAGCGCGCCAGCTCTCGCAGCGGCTGGCGCCGCGGCCTCGTTGTACGGTCGGTGAATTGCGCAGCGTCGCGCGTCGGCCGCCTGCGTCGACTCGCCCGGGAGGTTCCGGCCGCGTCGGCTTCGCCTCGCTTGACCTCTCGCTTCGCTCGAGGTCAGCCTCCACCGCGACACGTCGCTTGCGCGCCGTGTCGTGCGCATCCCCACTGCGTGGGGCCCCTGCTCCTCGGCGCGCGCCGCTAATCCCGATCATCGTCGTTGCGGTGCGCGGCGCGGACAAGGCGATCCTGCACGGCGAACCACGCGGGATCGGAAGGCGGCGCCTCGATCAGAATCTCGTCGGCCCCCGCGGCGTCGAGCGTGCGCAGATTCGCGTAGAGGTCGTGCGCATAAGCTTCGGGTGTCGCCGGCGCCGCGATCCAGGATCCGGCGAAGTCCACCGGCCGCGGGACGGCGCGCGCCAGGACGGCGACGCTTTCGTCGCGCTCCTGCCTGCTCAGGATTTCGACGTGCAACGCGCCCGGGGCCGCGAGTGTCGCGCGGGTCATCGGTGCGTAGTGCGACGCCAAGCTCCCCGACGCGCGAGGCGCGCTTGTGTCCGCGGCGCGCGGCGCACGTCCGAGTACGCGCGTGAGCGCCTCGACCCCGATCGCGCCGGGCCGCAACAACGCCGGTTCGGCGCCGACGAAAGCGACGATCGTCGATTCGATCCCGACCGAGCACGGGCCGGCGTCGAGAATCAGCGCGACTGCATCGCCCAGATCGTCGGCGACGTGTTGCGCGGTGGTCGGCGAAATGCGGCCGAAGCGGTTGGCCGACGGCGCAGCGATGGCGCCGAACGTCGCGAGCAACGCGCGCGCAACGGGATGCGAGGGCACGCGAAGACCGACGCCGTCTTGCCCGCCGGTGACCGCGTTCGACACATGGGCAGCGCGCGGCAGGATCAGCGTCAGCGGACCCGGCCAGAATGCGTCGGCGAGTCGCCGCGCGCCTTCCGGAAACGTTCGCACCCACGCGTCGACCGCGCTGGCGTCGTGGAGATGAACGATGACCGGATGATCCGCCGGGCGGCCCTTTGCCGCGAAGATCGCGCGTACCGCGTCAGGATTCCCGGCGTCCGCGCCGAGACCGTAGACCGTCTCGGTCGGAAACGCGACGAGGCCGCCCGAGCGCAGGGCCTCCGCTGCGGCGGCGATCGCGGCGGGGGTGGCAGCTTCGATGCGTGCGGTCATAAGCTTATGCGGCGGCAGGTGCCCGGCAACGGGTCGAGGCGAGAGTGAAATCTGCTAGAATTCAAGTCTTTGCGGTCGCGTACTTCGCGCCTCGATTCCGACGGCAGGCGCGGATGCGCATCTTCGCGCATCTTCGCGCGGCCTAGCGCAACCCGGATCATGCAGGAGCGGCAATGAGCAACTTTCTTTTCACGTCGGAATCGGTGTCGGAGGGCCATCCGGACAAGGTCGCCGACCAGATTTCCGACGCGGTTCTCGACGCGATTCTAAACGATGAGCCGACGGGCCGGGTCGCCGCGGAGACGCTGGTGTCGACGGGCCTCGTCGTGATGACGGGCGAAATCACGACCAGTCACAAGCACGACTACGCGCAGATCGCGCGCGACACCATTCGCCGGATCGGCTACAACGATCCGGAGTTGCGCTTCGACGCCGATGGCTGCGCGGTGATGGTGTGCTACGGTCGGCAGTCGCCGGATATCGCGCGCGGCGTCGATCACGCATCCGACGAATACATGAACCAGGGCGCCGGCGACCAGGGGCTGATGTTCGGGTACGCCTGCGACGAGACGCCGGCGCTGATGCCGTTCCCGATCTACTACGCGCACCGCCTCGTCCAGCGGCAGAGCGAGGTGCGCAAGGACGGCCGACTGCCGTGGCTGCGGCCGGACGCGAAGTCGCAGGTGACGGTCCGCTACGAGCGCGGCAAGCCGGCGGCCATCGATACGGTCGTGCTGTCGACGCAGCACCACCCGAGCATGAACGAAAAGCAGAAGGCGCTGGCCGAGGCGGTGATCGAGGAGATCATCAAGCCGGTGCTGCCCGCGGACATGCTGAAAGGCACTAAATACCTGGTCAACCCGACCGGACGCTTCGAGATCGGCGGGCCGCACGGCGATGCCGGCCTCACCGGACGCAAGATCATCGTCGACACCTACGGCGGCGCGGCGCCGCACGGCGGCGGAGCGTTTTCGGGCAAGGATCCGTCGAAGGTCGACCGCTCGGCTGCCTACGCCGCGCGCTATGTCGCCAAGAACATCGTCGCCGCAGGCATCGCGCGGCAATGCCAGGTGCAACTGTCCTACGCGATCGGCGTTGCCCATCCGATCAACGTGACCGTCTATACCGAAGGCACCGGCACGATTTCCGACGAGAAGA
>JAAFGU010000008.1 GCA_010365205.1 Aromatoleum sp.
CGACACCGAACGCGGATACATCAGCTGGGTGTCGCCGATGGCGCGTGCGCTGCTGAAGGCGCGCGAGGGCGACGCGGTGACGCTGCGCACCCCCGGCGGCATCGAGGAGCTCGAGGTCGTGGCGGTGCGCTATCTGCCGCTCGCCACCGGCGAAGCCGATGCGGCTGCCGCCGCCGGTTGACGCCGTGCGCGCGCTGGGGCTAGAGTGAGTCGGTCATGTCGTCCCATTCGCCCGCCAATATGCCCACCAGCGCGCCGCTCGATCCCGGACTCGTTCGCGATCTCGCGTCGCTGGAACAGAAGCTCGCCACGCTGATCGCGCACACGCGCGCTTTGCGGGTGGCCAACGAGGCGCTGCGCAAGGATCTGGCAGCCGCGAATACGCGCAACCACGCGTTTTCCGGGCGCGTCGCCGAGGCGAGGCAGCGGCTCGACGCACTCTGCTCACGCCTTCCCGAGACCGCCGAATGACGGTCGGGACCGCGGCGGCGGACGAGCCCTCGGTCACACTCGACGTGTCGCTTCTGGGACGCGAGTACAAGGTCGCCTGCAGGGAGTCCGAGCGTGTCGAATTGCTCGACGCGGTCGCCTTTCTCGATCGACGGATGCGCGAAATCCGCGATGCAGGCAAGGGCGCCGCCACCGAGCGTGTCGCCGTCATGGCGGCGCTCAACATCGCGCACGACCTGCTGCGCGAACGAAACTCGGCGCGTGCGGCCCAGCCATCGCAAATTTCGATCGGCGCCATTGACGGTGCCGATGCGCGGCGTAGAATCGCCCACATGCACTCCGTCATCGACCAGACGCTCGCGGGAAGCGACAGGTTCATCTAGTTCGCGTTCCGGCGGCTCCGCCGACGGCGGCACGCTCAATGTTCCCTGTGGTGTTCGAACTGTCCATATACTCTTTGAACCAATGCTAAATTAGCGAGGTTGCCCTGCCTTCGGCGGGCTGGTGTGCGCTCCCACGCGGAAGCGCCTGAAGGCCCCGGCGGGCGACCCTCTTGAACCCCGGTTCAAGATGACGGGCGGTACGGCATTTGCGGGGAACACCTTTTTACCAGGGCGCGGCGAAATGTCCCGCGAATACCCAGGCAGGCGCGGCGCCGGNGCGATTTTTTCGGGCGTGCCATGCGCTACTGGTTGATGAAATCCGAGCCGGACGAGTTCTCGATCGACGATCTGGCCGCGGCGAAGAATCGCACCACGCCGTGGGTGGGCGTGCGCAACTACCAGGCGCGCAATTTCATGCGCGACCAGATGCGCGTCGGCGACCGCGCGTTCTTCTACCATTCGAGCTGCCCGGAGCCCGGCATTGCCGGAATCGTCGCAATTTCGTCACCGGCTTATCCGGACGCGACGCAGTTCGCGAAACGGGGTAAATACCACGATCCCAAGGCGACGCGTGAAGCGCCGCGCTGGGTCAATATCGACGTGACGTTCGTCGAGAAGACGCGCCTCGTATCGCTTGCGGAACTGCGCGAGCATTCCGAGCTCGCGCGCATGCGCGTCCTGCAGCGCGGGAACCGGTTGTCGATCACGCCGGTCGATCCGGCCGAGTGGGCCTACGTCGTCAAGATCGCCAGGCGGAACGTTTCCGGTTGATGGACCCGCTGCTCGTCGCGGTCTTCGTGCTGCTGGGCGCGGTCGTCGGCTTTCTCGCCGGGCTGCTCGGCATCGGCGGCGGCATGACGATGGTGCCGCTGCTCGCGATCATCTTCACGCGCGAGGGCTTCCCGCTGGATCATGTCGTGCACATGGCGCTCGCGACGTCCACCGCGACCATCGTGTTCACGTCCGTCTCGTCGATCCGCGAACACCAGCGGCACGGCGCCATTCTGTGGCCTGTGGTCGCGGCGATGGCGCCCGGGATCATCGTCGGCTCACTGGCGGGACCGCAGATCGTCGCCGGCATGTCGACGGCGTCGCTTTCCATCTTCTTCGGCGCGTTCGTCGCCGTCGCCGCGACGCAAATCCTGATCGACCGGAAACCCAAGCCGTCGCGCGAACTGCCGGGCAAAACGGGGCTCTTTGCCGTCGGCGGCGGCATCGGCCTCGTCTCGAGCATGGTTGGCGCCGGAGGGGCGTTCCTATCCGTGCCATTCATGACGGCGTGCAACGTGTATCTCAGAAAGGCCGTCGCCACGTCGGCGGCGATCGGCTTGCCGATTGCCGTGGCCGGCACCATCGGCTACGTCATCGCCGGCCTGCGCCAGACGGGCATGCCGCCGCATACGATCGGTTACATCTACGTGCCGGCGCTGCTGGCGATCGTCGCCGCAAGCGTGGTGATGGCGCCGATCGGCGCGCGCGCGGCGCACCGCTGGCCGTTGAAAAGGCTCAAGCGCGGCTTCGCATTGCTGCTCTATGTGCTGGCGGCGTACATGCTGTGGAAGGGCGTGACGAGCTAGCCCAGGGGCCGGCTCGCGGCGGGGTTTCGCCGCAGGGACATTTTCAAAAATACGGCATACCCGCGCTACGCAAGACACGTTTCGCTTGCGTTAACATGCACGGGCCTGAACGGGAATCGTGCACCCCGTTCAGGTCGAGGCCCCCGCCTCGGCCCCCTTCCTTGCGTTTGGGGGTTCGTCAGACCGCCGTGAGGATCGGGAGCAAGATTGCGGGTTTGCATTTTTGGCGCGGGAGCCATTGGTGGATACGTGGGGGTCAGTCTGCACCGACTGCCCGGCGTCGACGTCAGCCTCGTTGCACGCGGCGCCCATTTGGCGGCGATGCAGGCCAACGGGCTGCGCCTGCTCGTCGGCGGCGAAGAACGCGTGGCGCGGATACGCTGCACCGACGATCCCCGCGAGCTGGGACCGCAGGACTACGTGATTCTTGCGCTCAAGGCCCATTCAATCACCGGCGCCGTGGACTCGATCCTCCCCCTCCTCGGACCCGAAACCAGCATCGTCACGATGAGCAATGGAATCCCCTATTGGTATTTTCACGAATGGGGAGGGGCGCTATCCGGAACCAAGCTGCAAACGATCGACCCCGATGGCCGCCAGTGGCGGCTGCTCGGACCCGAGCGCGCGATCGGCGCCGTCGTCTTCCCCGCGGCCGAGGTCATTGCTTCGGGCGTCATTCGTCATGAGCATGGACGGAGGTTTCCGATCGGCGAGCCCTCGGGCCTGCGCACGGAGCGGATCGAACGCCTGCACGCGATGCTCGTTGCCGGCGGCCTCGAGGCGCCCATTCGCCACGACATCCGCGACGAGGTCTGGCTGAAGCTCTGGGGCAACCTGTGCTTCAATCCGATCAGTGCGTTGACGCACGCTACGGTCGACCTCATCGCGACCGACCCCGGCACCGGCGCCGTCTGCCGATCGATGATGACCGAAGCGGCGGCGATCGCGGATCGCCTTGGCGTCCGTCTGCGCGTCGACATGGAACGGCGCATTTCCGGTGTCGCGGCTCTCGGAGCCCACAAGATGTCGATGCTGCAGGACCTGGAGCGGGGGCGCGCCATGGAAATCGGCCCGCTGGTCGGCGTGGTGCAGGAAATGGGCCGGTTGACTGGAGTGCCTACGCCATCGATCGACATCCTGCTGGCGTTGATCCGGCAGCGCGCGCAGGTCGCGGGCCAGTTCGCATGCTGAGATGCGCAAGTTCCGACGCTGTTGGCTGCCCAAGGGGGACATACGTGAACAGCCGGCGTCCACACACTTCAGTCCGCCCGGGCGGCCGCAGCCGGGTGCTCAAGCCCCGGCGGCGGCACCTGCGGCCGCCGCCGGAGACTTTGCAGCCGATTACCTGATCCGGACTGCCCCGCCCATTTACGCGGGCTGGGCCGCCGGCGCGGCTTGCTGCGCGCTCGACTGAATGACGGCGCGCCGCATCGGCCGCAGGACAAACCACGCAAGCAGCGCCGCCGCGATATTCATGATTGCGGCGACCACGAACACCGCGTGCCAATTGCCGGTCGCCGCGGTCAGCACGCTCGACAGCGGAACGAGCAGCGAGGCGGTCCCTTTCGCCGTATAGAGCAGACCTGCGTTCGCGGCCGCGTATTTGCTGCCGAAGGTATCGGCATTCGTCGACGGGAACAGACTGTAGATTTCGCCCCACGCGAAGAAGACCAGCCCGCTCAGTATCACGAAAGCCAAAGGATCCTGGCCGAACTGGTACAGGCACATGATGCCGATCCCTTCCAGCGTGAAGGCGATCAGCATCGTGAGTTCGCGGCCGATTTGATCGGAAACCCAGCCGAAGAACGGCCGGGTGAGGCCATTCAACACACGATCGATCGTCAACGCGAACGTCAGGGCGGGCAGGGTCAGGCCCATGATGCTCACCGGAATGTCGCCGATCTTGAAGTCCTTGGCGATTGGCGCCAGCTGCGCGACGGCCATCAGGCCCCCTGCCGCGACCAGCACGAACATCACGTACATGACCCAGAATACCGGCTGCCGAATGATTTCCAGCGGCCGGTAGTCCCGCTTGGTCTGCAATACCCGCGGATTGGGCAACTTCGCCGCTTGTTTCGCGATACCGGGGTTGACGACGCGACGCGGATCGATGAGTGCCAGCGCGACCAGCATCACCACAATCCCCTGGCCTATACCAAAGTAGAGGAACGCGGTCTGGTAACCCATCGTCTTGATGATCGCCTGGATCGGGAGCACCGTCAGCGCCGACCCGGCGCCGAATCCGGCAGCCGTCAGACCGGCGGCGAGCCCGCGGCGATCGGGGAACCACTTCAGCGCGTTGCCCACGCAGGTGCCATAGACCGCGCCTGCGCCGACGCCGCTGACGGCCGCCGCGACATACAGCAGCATCAGGCTGTCGGCAAACGAATTCATCACCCAGCCGATTCCGCAGAGCAGGCCACCGAACAGCACCACGGGCCGCGGGCCGAAGCGGTCGACGAGATACCCTTCGACCGGAACGAGCCAGGTTTCCGTAAGTACGAAAATGCTGAATGCGACCTGTACCGCGGCTCGCGTCCAACCGAATTTGTCGGTTATCGGATTGACGAACAGTGTCCAACCATACTGCAGGTTGGCGATCATCGTCATGCAAATGATGCCGAAGAACAACTGCATCCAGCGAAAAGATCCACGCGACGCCAAAGATCGGTCTGTCTGCTGCTCTGCCATCTGAGTCTCCTCCAGCACGGGCTATTGTTGTGTTCGCCCTCTACAGGGACCCGCCACGCAGAGAAGAACGTCCGTAATGCCCGGACGCGCCTTCCGGCGGCGGGATTCAACTGCGCAACGAGATACCGGGACTAGAACTTGCAGTTCATGCCGACCGGAAGCCCGTGCAGCTTTCCGCCTTGACGTCGCTTAACTCGTCGGCACGGGCAAACCCTGCACCGGCGAACGCGAATGCGATGGCAATTGCCATCGCTTTTTTAGCATCATCGCCACTCCTCCTCAATACGGTCGGTTTGCCGTCGCCTGCCCTCTGCCTGGGGCTTCGTGGGTGTTGCGCGCGCGCAGGACGAATCCGCTCTACCGGCGATTGGTGGAAACCGCGCGCGCCAAACCCTCAAATCAATCCTGCGCCCCTTGCCCATTGATACTTCGCGCCGAGAACGGCGACCGGGATTTCGGTCGAATACGCATAGGCCGGGATTCCGTGCTGGTACAGGTATTCGGCCGCTTCCTCGACCTGCACGTCGCCGGCGAGCGAGGCGACGATCGGTTTCTCGATTCCCTTCGCCTTCATTTCCTCGACAACCTCGACCAACAGCTTCGCGAATACCATCGGAGGGGTGACGATCGTGTGCCAGTAGCCCAGGATCAACGCGTGAATCCGCGGATCCTCGAGCCCGAGGCGGATCGTGTTCTGGTACGTCTTCGGCGGCTCGCCCCCGGTGATGTCCACGGGATTGCCCGCCGCACCGAACGGGGGGATGAATTTGCGGAATGCCGCGTCGAGATCGGGCGGCATCGTCATCAGCGAGAGTTTGTTGTCGACGCAGGCGTCGGACAGAAGGACGCCCGAACCGCCCGCGCCCGTGATGATGATCACGTTTTCGCCCCTGGGTGTGGGCAGGACCGGGATTCCGCGCGCGAACTCCAGCAGATCGCGCAACGAGCGCGCGCGGATGACGCCGGATTGCTTCAGCACGTCTTCGTAGATCTTGTCGTTGCCGGCGAGCGCCCCCGTGTGCGAACTGGCGGCGCGCGCTCCCAGGGTCGTGCGGCCCGCCTTCAGCATCACGATCGGTTTCTTCTTCGACACCCGCTTCGCGACCTCGGCGAACGACCGGCCATCTTTAAGATCCTCGCAGTGCTGCGCGATGATCTGCGTGTTGTCGTCCTGCTCGAAGAACGTGAGCAGGTCGTCCTCGTCGATGTCCGACTTGTTGCCGAGGCCGACGATCGCCGAAACGCCCATTTTCGCCGAGCGCGAAAAACCGATGATCGCCATGCCGATTCCGCCCGACTGCGATGACAGCGCGGCATGGCCCTTTACGTCGTACGCCGTGCAGAACGTCGCGCACAGATTCTTCCAGGTGTAGTAGAAACCGTAGATGTTCGGACCCATGAGCCGCACGTCGTATTTGCGCGCGATCGCTACCAGCTCCTCCTGCCCCGCCATGTTGCCCGTTTCGGCGAAACCCGAGGGAATCAGCACCGCGCCCGGTATCTTCTTCTCGCCGACCTCGACCAGTGCCTGCGCGCAGAATTTGGCGGGGATCGCGAAGACGGCGACGTCGATTTCGCCCGGGACGTCCTTGACGCTCTTGTAGGCCTTCTTCCCCATGATCTCCCCGGCCGTGGGGTTGATCGGGTAGATTGCGCCCTGATAGCCGCCGTTGATCAGATTCTTCATCACCGAGTTGCCGATCTTGCCTTCCTCGGTCGAAGCGCCAATCACCGCCACCGCATCGGGCTTCATGATGCGATTCATCTGGCGGACAATCGTTTCCTGGCTCGGGCGGTAGCGCGGGGTTACGGGCGCGAAATCGACGACGATGCGCACGTCCGCTGCGATCGCGCCGCTCTTCGTCGCGAACACCGGGTTCAGGTCCATCTCGACGATTTCGGGGAATTCGGAGACGAGTTGCGAGACGTTGGCGATCATCGCGGCGAGCGCGTCACGGTCGACCGGATCGGCGCCGCGCACGCCCTTCAGGATCTCGGCGGCGGCGATGCCGTCCAGCATCGACAGCGCGTCGTCGCGGGAAGCGGGGGCAAGACGGAACGTGATGTCCTTCAGCACTTCGACCAGGATTCCGCCGAGTCCGAACGCGACCAGCTTGCCGAATGCGGGATCGGTCACGGCGCCGATGATGACCTCCTGCCCGCCCGCGAGCATCTGCTGCACCTGCACGCCGAGCAGCGTCGCCTTGGCGTTGTACTTCGCGGCGTTCGCCATGATCGTCGCGAAGCCCTTCTCGGCCTCGCCGGCGTTCTTGATGCCGACGAGGACGCCGCCTGCCTCGGTCTTGTGCAGGATTTCCGGCGAGACGATCTTCAGCACGACCGGAAAGCCCATCGAAGTCGCGATCCTCGCCGCCTCTGCCGCCGACGTCGCCACGCCTTCCTTCGGCACCGCGATGCCGTAGGCGTCGCAGACGAGCTTTCCTTCCGGCGCGGTCAACGACGTGCGCCCTGCCGCCTTCACCTGATCCAGAATGCGGCGGACTTCCGTTTTGTTGATCGCCATCGTGGTTCCCCTGAAAATCGGTCGCGGATTGCCCGTGCGCGTTGTCGAGCGCCCGGCTTCAGATTACTTTTTCGGCGCGCAGCGCGGCGACTTCATCCTTGCCGTAGCCGAGCTCGGCCAGCACCTCGTCGGTGTGCTCGCCCAGGAGCGGCGAGCGCGTTACCTCGGTCGCGCTGTCGGACATCTTGATCGGATTGCCGACCGACAGATACTTGCCGCGCGTCGGGTGATCGACCTCGACGATGGTGCCCGTCTTGCGCAGCGACGGCTCCTCCGCGATTTCCTTCATCGACAGGATCGGACCGCACGGTATGTCGTGCTCGTTCAGGATGTCCATCGCGTCGAATTTGTTCTTGGTCTTAGTCCATGCCTCGATCTCACCAAAAATTTCCATCAGGTGCGGCAGGCGCGCCTTCGGTGTGGCGTAGCGCGGATCCGTCAGCCACTCCTCCCGGCCGATGACCGTGCAGATGTCCTTCCACACCGGCGCCTGCGTGATGAAATAGATGTAGGCGTTGGGATCGGTCTCCCAGCCTTTGCACTTCAGGATCCAGCCGGGCTGTCCGCCGCCGGACGCGTTGCCGGCGCGCGGCACGGCATCGCCGAACTTGCCGTTCGGATATTGCGGATATTCGTGCATCACGCCGGTCCGCGCCAGGCGCTGCTGATCGCGGAGCTTGACGCGGCAAAGATTCAGAACGCCGTCCTGCATCGCTGCCAGCACCTTCTGTCCGCGTCCCGTGCTTTTGCGCTGGTAGAGTGCCGCAACGATGCCCAGCGCCAGGTGCAGACCGGTGCCGCTGTCGCCGATCTGCGCGCCGGTGACGAGCGGCGGTCCGTCGTCGAAGCCCGTCGTCGACGCCGCGCCGCCGGCGCATTGCGCGACGTTTTCGTAGACCTTGCAATCCTCGTAGGGACCGGGGCCGAAGCCCTTGACCGAGGCGACGATCATCTTCGGATTGAGTTCCTGGATGCGCTCCCAGGTGAAGCCCATGCGATCCAGCGCGCCGGGGGCGAAATTCTCGACCAGCACGTCGCACTTCTTGACCAGAGCCTCGAGCACCGCCTTGCCTTTCGGGTTCTTGGCGTCGACGGTGATCGAGCGTTTGTTGTGGTTCAGCATCGTGAAGTAGAGGCTGTCCACGTCCGGGATGTCGCGCAATTGCCCGCGGGTGATGTCGCCCTCGCCGGCACGCTCCACCTTGATCACGTCCGCGCCCAGCCACGCGAGCAGCTGCGTGCAGGTCGGACCCGATTGCACGTGGGTGAAGTCCAGGATGCGGACGCCGTCTAATGCCTTACCCATTACGTTCCTCTAGCAATGCCGCGATTACGAAAGCGCTACCCCGACCGGGATGAACATCCCCCCACGCTCGCTTTGCTCGCTGCCCCCCGGGGGGCTGGCCAGTCCCTTGGGACGGCCCTGCGGGACTGGCGGCGGTCACGGTTTCTTCTTCGCGGAGGGGTTGAGGCTCGTGATACGGCCGCTCTCCGTGCCCGCCTTTTCGTCGATGACCGCGTTGATCAGAGTCGGCGCGCGTGAGCGGATCGCTTCTTCCATCGCGTTGCGAAGCTCGGCCGGCGTCATGGCCAGCACGCCGACGCCACCGAAGGCTTCCATCAGTTTCTCGTAGCGCGCGCCCTTGACGAACACCAGGGGCGATGGATCGCGTCCTCCGGTCGGATTCACCTCATCGCCGCGGTAGACGCCGTTGTTGTTCAGGATCACGACGCAGACCGGCAGGTTATAGCGGCAGATCGTTTCGCATTCCATGCCGGAGAAACCGAAGGCGCTGTCGCCCTCGATCGCGATCACCTGTTCGCCGCTGACGACGGCGGCCGCGACCGAAAAGCCCATGCCGATGCCCATGACGCCCCACGTGCCGACGTCCAGTCGCTTGCGCGGCTTGTACATGTCCACGATGCTGCGCGTGAAGTCGAGCGCGTTCGCACCCTCGTTGACGAGGATGGCGTCCGGATTCGCCTTGACGATGTCGCGCACGACGTTCAGCGCGCTGTGATAGTTCATCGGCGTCGGGTTCTTCGCCAGCGTTTCCGCCATCTTCGCGACGTTTTTCGTCTTGCGCTCCGCGATGGCGTCGAGCCACTCGGCGGACGGCGCAGGCCACGGTCCCGCAGTTGCGTTGATCGCGCCGAGCATGGCCGAGACGCACGAACCGATGTCGCCGACGACCGGCGCATCGATACGGACGTTGCTGTCCGCCTCCTGTGGCGAGATGTCGACCTGGATAAATTTCTGGCCGCCCCATTGCTTGGCGCTGTTGCCGCCCCACGTCTTGCCTTTACCGTGCGAAAGCAGCCAGTTCAAGCGCGCACCGATCACCATCACGACGTCGGCTTCCGGCAGCACGTACGAGCGCGCCGCGGATGCGGATTGCTCGTGCGTGTCGGGCAGGAGGCCCTTGGCCATCGCCATGGGCAAGTAGGGGATGCCGGTCTTTTCCACCAGCGCGCGAATATCCGCATCCGCCTGCGCGTACGCCGCGCCCTTGCCGAGAATGATGAGCGGACGTTTGGCGTGCCTGAGCAGATCGAGCGCGCGCTGCACGACGTCCGGCGCCGGGATCTGGCGCGGCGCCGGATCGACGACCTTGATCAGCGACTTCCTTCCTACTTCCGCGTCGATCGCCTGCGGGAACAGCTTGGCCGGAAGGTCGAGATACACGCCGCCCGGACGACCGGAGACAGCAGCACGGATCGCCCGCGCCACCCCCACACCGATGTCCTCGGCGTGCAGGACTCGGAACGCCGCCTTGGCGAGCGGCTTGGCGATGGCGAGTTGGTCCATCTCCTCGTAGTCGCCCTGCTGCAAGTCGACGATCTCGCGCTCGCTCGAGCCGCTGATGAGGATCATCGGGAAGCAGTTGGTGGTGGCGTTGGCGAGCGCCGTCAGTCCGTTGAGAAAGCCGGGGGCGGACACCGTAAGGCAGATGCCCGGCTTCTGCGTCATGAAGCCGGCGATGGAGGCGGCATACCCGGCGTTCTGCTCGTGGCGGAAGGAGATCACACGCAGTCCGGCGCGCTGCAGCTTGCGCGTGAGGTCGGTGATCGGGATGCCGGGCAGCCCGAAGATCGTATCGATGCCATTCAGCTTGAGGGCATCGATGACGAGCTGAAAGCCGTCGTTCTCTTGTGCCTGGGTGTTGATCTCGCCGCCGCTGGCGATTTTCGGCGTTTCTTCGGCGGTCGACGTCGGCTTCGCGGCGGACTT
The DNA here is from genome assembly GCA_010365205.1 of Aromatoleum sp. Taxonomy (GTDB): domain Bacteria; phylum Pseudomonadota; class Gammaproteobacteria; order Burkholderiales; family Casimicrobiaceae; genus CAIWHR01. The sequence goes on from JAAFGU010000008.1 coordinate 10,858, forward strand.
CGGAGCTACTTCCAGCATGGCTTTCTCCGTGAGCGGTGGCGTGCGCGGCAAGTCAGACGCAGCCCAAATACGGATCGGTCGGCGCGGCGACGCAAGCGCGCGGCTCTCTGATCGGAGGGCAGGGCGAAACGCAGGCGTGGGCCGCGACCTGCTCGTGCCGCACGTCAATGATGCGGATGCCCTCGTCGACACGGCCGTCGTAGATGTCGATGATGTGGCCGCCGCACAGCGTCAAGATCGTGTCCACGCCCGCGTTCTTCAGCGCTTTGGCGACCAGATGGCCGCCCGAGTTGACGTTGGCGTCGCGGCTTTTATGCTTCAGGGTGTCTTCGGCCGTTGTCGCTGCCTTGATTCCGGCGGATTTCGTCGCTGCGTCTCGCATGACTTTCCCCATTTTGATGAATACGGCGCTGCGCGTCCGTGCACGGACGCGCAGCGCGCGAACCGACCGGGTTCGCCGCGACAAGAGAATGATCAAGGCTCCGGTGCACCGCTCCCCGCTCGCCCGCGCTTCGCGGAGCGTGCGGTGAACCTGATCCTGCTCAAGCCCATGCTGGCCGCCGTTGGCGCGGCACGCGCCAGCGCGGCGTTCCCGGGCGGCACCCTGCGGTCGTTCGCTGCATCTCCTCTGCCGTGACCCACTTCGTGGCACCTGTTGTTACATGGGGGTCGACAGCGACTGCATTTCCAAATATATTGCATAACGTATTTCGTATATCAGACAAAGTCAATAGCAGTTTGCGGCCGCGGACGAAAGCTCCGGGACTTTCGAAGCACCCTGCGGACGAGGAGAAGACAGCGGCAACGGGTCGGATTGCGAGCGAGTGCGCCGCGCGTCGTGTCGCATCAGATGTGCAGAACGGCCTTACCGCGCCGCACGCAACGCCACTCCGACCAGCCTCGATTTTTCGGCGGGCGAGCCGTGTCGGGCGCAGGCACTTGGGCCAAGCGCAAGCACCCGGAACGGGCGCAAGCACTCCCGAAGGGCGCAAGCACCCGGCGCGGGTGCAAGCCAGGGCCGGGGCGCATCGGCCATCACGTGAATGGGGAATGACGGTGCCCACGGAAACGGATTCTGCAACCGCCGCGGCGCCGCTGGTGCTGCCGCGTCTTTCGACCAACGTCAGCTTTCGCGATCAGGCGTACGCCGCGATCAAAGGTGCGATCATGGACGCCGATATCTATGGCAGCGCCGACGAGATCCGCTTGGACGAGCGCCAGTTGAGCGACGCGCTCGGCGTCAGCCGCACGCCGATACGCGAAGCGATGACCCGCCTGGAACAGAAGGGGTTGCTGCGAACGGTGCCGCGACGCGGAGTCTTCATCGTGCGCAAGACCAAGCGCGAGATCATCGAGATGATCGAAATGTGGGCGGCGCTGGAAAGCATGGCGGCCCGGATCGCGACGATCAACGCGTCGGACGCGCAGATCGCCGCGCTGCGTCACATGTTCGACGATTTCGCGAGCACCAGCCCCGCCGATCACATCGACGAGTACTCGGACGCGAACATCGCCTTTCATCAGGCGATCATCAGTCTGAGCGGCTCGCATCTGATGGGCAAGTCCATCGAAAATCTGTTCATTCATGTCCGCGCCATCCGCAAACGGACGATTTCGCAGCAGGACCGAGCGGCGCGCTCGATCGTCGAGCACATGAACATCATCGAGGCGCTCGAGCGTCGCGACACTGAACTGGCGGAGCGCCTCGTGCGCGAGCATTCGCTCGGTCTCGCGGCGCACGTGGAGAAGTACTGCGACTTCCTCGACTGAGCCGGCGGCCGCGAGGCCGCTGTCCCGGCGCGCGGCACGAAGGGTACAGGAGTGGAAATGGCGCAGGAATTCGTAGTCGACACCACGAAACTCCGAACGCCGCGCGCGGTGCGGGGTCAACTCAAGGGCCGACCGGTCGATCCGAAGGCGCTGGCCGATGTGCGTGCGCTGCTGGGAGACGCCCCCCGCCGGCGCGATCTGCTGATCGAATTTTTGCACCGGATCCAGGACCACCTCGGCCACATTCCCGCGGCGCACATTGTCGCGCTCGCGCAGGAGATGCGGCTCGCGATGACCGAGGTGTATGAGGTCGCGACGTTCTACCATCACTTCGACGTGGTGAAGGAAGGAGAGGCGCCGCCGCCCGCGCTCACCGTGCGCGTGTGCGAAACGCTTTCATGCCAGATGGCCGGTGCCGACGCGCTGCGCGCCGCGACCGCAAAGGCCTGCGGCCCGAACGTGCGTGTCATCGGCGCCCCGTGCATCGGCCGCTGCGAGCACGCGCCGGCTGCGGTGGTCGGGCGCAATCCTGTCGACCGGGCCACCGTCGAAAAGATCACCGAGGCCGTCGCGCAAGGCCGTCGCAGTGCCGAGCCGCCCCCGTATGTAGGCTACGCCGAGTACCGCTCGCAGGGCGGGTACCGCGCGTACGCGTCATGTGTCGACGGCGAGCGTTCGCCCGACGCCGTGATGACGACGTTGGAGAGTTCGGGATTGCGCGGTCTCGGCGGCGCCGGCTTTCCCGCAGGACGCAAATGGCGGATCGTGCGCGCCGAACCCGCGCCGCGCCTGATGGCGGTCAACATCGACGAGGGCGAGCCCGGCACCTTCAAGGACCGGCACTACCTCGAACGCGATCCTCACCGCTTTCTCGAGGGAATGCTCATCGCCGCGTGGGCCGTCGGCATCGATGACGTTTACATCTACCTTCGCGACGAGTACGCAGCCTGTCGCGCAGTACTTGCCAACGAGATCGCGGCACTCGAGGCCGACCCGCCTCGACCGCTGCCCAGAATCCATCTGCGACGCGGAGCCGGCGCCTATATCTGCGGCGAAGAGTCGGCGATGATCGAGTCCCTCGAAGGCAAGCGCGGCATGCCGCGCTTGCGGCCACCGTACGTCGCGCAGGTCGGCTTGTTCGGGCGGCCCACGCTCGAGCACAACATGGAAACGCTGTACTGGGTACGCGACATCCTCGAAAGAGGTGCCGAGTGGTTCGCCGGGCAGGGCCGGCGCGGCCGCAAGGGACTGCGCTCGTTCTCGGTCTCGGGCAGGGTTGCGACGCCCGGCGTGCATCGGGCCCCGGCTGGCATCACGGTGCAGGAATTGATCGACGAATACTGCGGCGGCATGCTGCCCGGCCACGAGCTCTACGGCTACCTGCCGGGCGGCGCCTCGGGCGGCATCCTCCCCGCCACGCTCTCGGACATCCCGCTCGATTTCGACACGCTGCAGCCCTACGGATGCTTTATCGGGTCGGCGGCCGTGATCGTGCTGTCGCAGCACGACAGCGCGCGTGGCGCCGCGCTCAACCTGATGCGCTTTTTCGCCGACGAGTCGTGCGGGCAATGCACGCCGTGTCGCGTCGGCACCGAGAAGGCGGTGCGCCTGCTCGAAGTCCCCGTCTGGAACGTGCCGCTGCTGGAGGAGCTGTCGCAGGCGATGGCCGACGCGTCGATCTGCGGGCTGGGACAGGCGGCGCCGAATCCAATCGCATGCGTGATCAAGTATTTTCCCGGGGAGCTGTCATGAACCGGACCAGCCATTGCAACTGCACCGGCGCCCTGGCGGTCGCGGTGACCGGACGGGACTCGCGCTGCCTCTCGTGCGAGGCCGCGACGTGAACGCAGACTCCATCGTATTCAACCTCAATGGCAAGGCGCTCCGGGCCGATGCCGGCGAGACGATCATCGAGGTGGCGCGGCGGAACGGCGTCGAGATTCCGCACCTGTGTTACACGCCCGGAATGCGCCCGGACGGGAATTGCCGTGCCTGCATGGTCGAAATAAAGGGGGAGAGGGTGCTGGCGCCGTCGTGCTGTCGCGCGCCCGCGCCGGGGATGGAGGTCTCGAGCGAGAGTCCCCGCGCCGTCCATTCCCAGAAGCTCGTCGTCGAACTGCTCGCGGCGGACATGCCGGAGCGCACCTACAAGCCCGACTCCGAGTTCGACCACTGGAAGCGCCGGCTGGGTGTGGGCAGGCCTCGCTTCGACGCGCGCGCGCAACCCGAGCCCGACCTGTCGCACCCGGCGATGGCGGTGAACCTCGATGCGTGCATTCAGTGCACGCGCTGCTTGCGTGCCTGCCGTGAAGAGCAGGTCAACGACGTCATCGGATTCGCGTTCCGCGGCGCCGCCTCGCAGATCGTGTTCGATCTCGGCGACCCGATGGGGGATTCCACCTGTGTGGCCTGCGGCGAATGCGTGCAGGCCTGCCCGACCGGCGCGCTCGCCCCCGCGAAGGAGGCGTATCTGGTCGAAGCCGACCGCCGCGTGTCCTCGGTGTGCCCTTATTGCGGCGTCGGTTGCCAGCTCACCTACCACGTCAAGGACAACACCATCGTCCGCGTCGAAGGGCGCAACGGCCCGGCCAACGAGGAACGGCTGTGCGTGAAAGGCCGGTTCGGTTTCGATTACGTGAACCACGCGCAACGTCTCACCCAACCGCTGATCCGCAAGACCGGTGTCGCCAAGTTCGCGGACTTCGTGATGGACCCGGCCGACCCGCTGTCGGTATTCCGCGAAGCAAGCTGGGACGAGGCGCTCGCACTCGCCGGCGGCACGCTCGCGCGCATTCGCGACACGCGCGGCGGCGGAGCACTCGCCGGGTTCGGTTCGGCCAAGGGCTCCAATGAAGAGGCGTATCTCTTCCAGAAGCTCGTGCGCACCGGTTTCGAGACCAACAACGTCGATCACTGCACGCGACTGTGCCACGCGTCCAGCGTTGCGGCGCTCCTCGAGGGCATCGGTTCAGGTGCGGTGTCGAACCCGGTGATGGACGTGATGCAGGCCGATGTGGTTTTTCTGATCGGCGCGAACCCGGTGGTCAATCATCCGGTCGCGGCCACCTGGATCAAGAACGCGGTGCAAAACGGCACCCGGCTCATCCTCGCCGATCCGCGACGCTCCGAGCTCGCGCGCCACGCGACGCATTTCCTTCAGTTCAAGCCGGACACCGACGTCGCGCTGCTGAACGCGATGATGTTCACGATCGTCGAGGAAGGGCTGGTGGCGGAGGCGTTCGTTGCCGACCGGACGCAGGGCTTCGACGAGTTGAAGAAGAACGTCGCCGGCTACAGCCCGGAGGCGATGGCCGCGGTGTGCGGTGTGCCGGCGCCGACCATCCGCGAGGTTGCGCGGCTGTACGCGCAATCGCGTGGTTCGATGATTCTCTGGGGAATGGGCATCTCGCAGCACGTACACGGCACCGACAACGCACGTTGCCTGATCGCGCTGTCGATGATGACCGGGCAGGTCGGGCGGCCGGGGACCGGGCTGCATCCGTTGCGCGGCCAGAACAACGTCCAGGGCGCCAGCGACGCCGGCCTCATCCCGATGATGTATCCCGATTACCGGCGCGTCGACAATGCCGACACCCGGATCGAATTCGAGGCATTGTGGGGCAAGGCGCTCGACCCGAAACCGGGGCTGACCGTCGTCGAAATCATGGATGCGGTACACGCCGGGCAGATTCGCGGGATGTACATCATGGGCGAGAATCCTGCGATGTCCGACCCCGACGTATCCCATGCCCGGCAGGCGTTGGCGGAGCTCGAGATGCTGGTGGTGCAGGATATCTTCCTCACCGAGACCTGCTATCTCGCCGATGTGATCCTTCCGGCGTCCGCGTTCCCCGAAAAGACCGGCACTTTCACCAATACCGATCGGACCGTACAGCTCGGCCGGCAGGCGCTGCAGCCGCCGGGCGATGCGCGGCAGGATTTGTGGATCATCGTCGAGATGGCGAAGCGGTTGGGCCTCGCGTGGGACTACAGCCATCCAAGTCAGGTGTTCGACGAAATGCGCAAGGCGATGCCGTCGATCGCCGGTATTACGTGGGACCGGCTCGAACGCGAACACGCGGTCACCTATCCCTGCGAGCACGAGGGCGACCCCGGCGAGCGCGTCGTGTTCACCCACGACTTTCCGACGGCCACCGGCAAGGCGCGGTTCGTTCCGGCGAAGGTCATCCCGGCGGCGGAGCGACCCGACGCCGCGTATCCGTTCGTGCTGATCACCGGCCGGCAACTCGAGCATTGGCATACCGGCAGCATGACCCGGCGCGCGCAAGTTCTGGACGCCATCGAGCCCGAACCGGTGGCCTCGGTGCATTCGCGCGACCTCGAAGCGCTCGGCGTGGCGCCGGGCGGCGTGATCACCGTCGCGTCGCGCCGCGGCAGCATTTCGCTCTACGCCCGGGCGGACGACGGGACGCCGCGCGGGGCCGTGTTCATCCCGTTCTGCTTTTACGAGGCGGCAGCGAATTTGTTGACCAACCCCGCGCTCGATCCCTTCGGCAAGATACCGGAATTCAAGTATTGCGCCGTTCGCGTGACAGCGGGCGGACCGGCAATCCGGAATCCCGGATACGACTCGAAGGAGGCTCGCGTCCCGGTCTGAAATTTCGGGCATGCGGCGCGCGGGTCGTGGCGCCGAGCCGGCCGCCGTGCACGAGGGAGTCCGCAGGCGCCGCGTCGGCAATGACCGAATGACTGCAATGCCGCGCGCGATGCGCCGATGACAGCGACCGAAATCAAGGCTCCGGGCGCCTCGTCCGAAGATTTCGGGCCCTGGAATCCCGGGATCAAGTCGCGGCTGCCCCGGGAATTGCTGCCGCTGTCGACGATGTTCCGGCCCGAAAACGTGCTGACGAGCATCTCGAAGGCCGAGGAGTTGCACGACCTCACGGGCCTGGACGTTCTCGACCTCGTGACGTTCCGGTCCGAGCGGCTGGTGCTGCACGAGCTGCTGATTCGTGTCACCGCCGATTTATCCGTGCCGAGCGGATTGCGGGTCGAGGATCTGGGCGTCAATTTCCGGAAAATGACGAGCACCATCCTTGCGCGCGATCTGACGCCGGAGATGGGAGCGGTCACCGCGGCGTACGACACACTCAGAAGGCAACTTTCGACCCTGATCGAGGCGGAACTCGCGACGCGGCTTTTCGCGCCTGATTCGCGCAGTGCCTCGGCCGCTCCCGAGCGCAAGAGCGGTTTTCTCGGGATGTTTCGCCGCGCCGTCCCGTCTGCGGTCGCCGCGTCCGGCGCCGACCGCGGCGCCGAACGCCCCGAGGACGCAGTCGAAGCGTGGAGATTGGAGGCGCGGCGCAGCGAAGACCGTTTGCAGAAATCGGCGTACCGGGCGCTGGCCAAAGTCGTGGCGTCGCTGGTGGGTCGCCACGGTGGTCTGTGGGGAACTCCGGAGCTGATTGCGTCGGTGGCGACCGATCTCGCCTGCAACGACTACGGAAGCGAGGAAATCGGCCGGCTGATCGAGCCTCGCTTCCTCGATGCCGCGCGCCGCGAAGGCTACCTCGTGCTGCCGCCCCAGGAGCGGCCGGTCATCATGAATACGAAGGGAGCCTCGGCCGCCGGCAAGAGCACGATGCGCCTCTTGCAGAAGAAGCTTGCGGAGAGGATAGGTGCGGTCTGGAGCGATTTTGCGCTGATCAGCCCCGACATCTGGCGCAAACAGCTGCTGGACTACACGTCGCTGGGGCCGGCGTACAAATACGGCGGCACCTGCACCGGCGACGAACTGCAGATAATCGACCAGAAGCTCGACCGCTACATGGCGCGCAAGGCCGCGCGGCGCGCGGTTTCGCACCTGTTGATCGACCGCTTTCGCTTCGACAGCTTCGCGCCGGACTCGGACGAGGAGGGGAGCAATCTGCTGACGCGATTCGGCCACACGATCTACATGTTTTTCATGATCGCGCCACCGGACAAGATCGTGGAGCGAGCGTGGCAGCGGGGCCTCGAAGTCGGCCGGTACAAGGCGGTCGATGACCTGCTCGCGCACAATATCGAGGCATACGCCGGAATGCCCCAATTGTTTTTCACGTGGGCGCTGCGTGCGGACAAGGAGGTGCACTGCGAATTCCTGGACAACACTGCTCCACTCGGAGAGCGACCGCGCACCGCGGCGTTCAGCTGGAACGGAGAACTGAATGTTCTCGACGTCAAGTCGATGCTCGATGTGCAGCGATTCCGACGGGTGGATGTGAATGCCGCGGGCCCCGAGCGCCTGTACGGCGACCCTGAGGCCCGGTCGCCGGAGAACAACACCGGTTTCCTTGTCGAGTGCGCACGCAGGCTTCCGCTACTCAATTTCGCGGAACAGGCGACTGGCAGGATCTATCTCTGCATTGCCGCCGGCACGCCGGCATGGGCGGACGCCGACGCGCTGCGCGCAGCACTGACCGACCCCGAAACCCGCGCCGGCATACTGGCCGTTGCGCCGGGTATCGAGAAGGGGACGATTGCAGCCCCGCCGAAGCCGGTCTTCCTCGCCGAACGATTGGGCAGCGAGCGGATTCACACGCTGGGGCGTTGGGGTTCGCAGGGATGAGCGCCTTCGTCCACTGGGGGTCACGCGAGCTCAACCCCTGGCGTCCGCGAATCGCTCACGAAGAACGTTCTTCTGCACTTTGCCCATAGCGTTCCTGGGCAGCTGGTCCACGAAGTGAATGTGCTTCGGCAGCTTGAAGCTGGCGATCTCGCCCTTCAGCGCGCCGATGATGCTGCCTTCGGTCAACGTGTGACCCTGCCGGGCGACGATGACCGCGGTCACCGCTTCGCCGAAATCGATGTCGGGCACGCCGATGACGGCGGTCTCGAGCACGCCGTCGATCGCGTCGATGCGCTCCTCGATCTCCTTCGGGTAGACGTTGAGGCCGCCGGTGATGATGAGATCCTTCGCGCGGCCGGCGATCCGCACGTAGCGCTCGGGCGTCCACGTGGCCAAATCGCCGGTCTTGAAATATCCGTCGGTGGTGAACGCCTCCTTCGTCTTATCCGGCATCCGCCAATAGCCTGGGAACACGTTCGCGCCCTTGACCTCGAGCGCGCCGATGGTGCCGGCCGCGCAGGATGCGCCATCCGCGTCGACGATGCGGATCGACACGCCCGGCAGCGCTGTCCCGACGGTGCCGCCCAGCCGCGGCCCGAGCAGCGGATTCGACAGGTTCATTCCCGTTTCCGTCATCCCGTAGCGCTCGAGAATTGTGTGCCCGGTCCGGTCGCGGAACCGGTCGAACGTCTCGGCGAGCAGCGGCGCCGAACCGGAGACGAACAGCCGCATGTTGCGGCACGACGCGCGCGTGAATGACGGCTCGGCGAGCAGCCGCGTATAGAACGTCGGAACGCCCATCAACGTCGTTGCGCGCGGCAGCAGCGCCGCGACTTCTCTGGCGTCGAATTTCGCCAGCCAGAGCATCCGCGCGCCGGCGAGCAGCGCGCAGTGGACGGCTACGAAAAGTCCGTGCACGTGATAGATCGGCAATGCATGCAGCAGCACATCGCCTTTGGTGAATCCCCATTCGTCGGTCAGCGTCAGCGCGTTCGCCGCGAGATTGCGGTGGGTCAGCATCGCCCCCTTGGAGCGGCCCGTCGTGCCCGACGTGTAAAGGATCGCGGCCAGATCGTTCGGACCGGAGGTCACCGTCGCGAACGTCGCAGCTTGCCCGCGCGAGCGCTCGTCGAGCGAACCGCCGGCCGCGCCCAGCGTCAGCACCGTCGCGCCGGGCGCGAGCG
>JAAFGU010000009.1 GCA_010365205.1 Aromatoleum sp.
ACGAACCCCGAGCGAATTCGCCAGGGGACTGCAATCAACTAAACCCGAGCCCATCATCCAAGAATAGATTGGTCCGAAGAAACCCGGCAGGTCAATGCCGTGCTGGCGGGTGGAGGCGTCATGGGAGTCGGACGAAGGCGGCTGGCCGTTCCGTGGAGCGCGCTGACCCCCGATGCCAATTACCGGCGATGCGTCGTCGACGTGACGCAAATGCAGCTGACGGCGGTGCGGGTTCCCAAGGGCGACCCGTGGCTGCAACGTGCTGATTCAACCAATGCCAGTGAGAGCTATTCACGCCAATTACGAGTGTTCGGCGCGAAAGCTCGGCTCGGTGCCGACGGCGCGTCCGACCGCATGCTGGTGAGTTGATGCGGTCGATCGCCATCCCGGGCTGGGCTGCGCCCGGGGTGGCGTTACGTCCGCCGTAGCCGCGGCGCCACGTCGTATCGAGACGCGAAACTCCGCGCCTGCTATCGCCGTACAATTCCGTCGCCAAAACTTTCAGTGCAATAGGAACTCGCCGATACGACAAGTTGACTATTGCTATCGATCGCTTCTACGATGGCACTTGGTGTGTTGATCGGGTCGATCGGCGGCAATCCTGCAGTTCAGTCTCGAGCGGCAGATTGGGACATGTCGCCTGGTCGTGCGCTCCGACCCGGCCGCGTCAGCGCAAGGAGCAGAATATGTTCGCGACAGCAACGAAGTGGGTCGGGGTATTGTCCATGGGCGCCGCGTTGGGCATGGTTTCCGCGGCAGCCTCCGCGGTCGGCGCAATCTATTACGACGGCTTCGCGGCGTTCGCCGCACCAACCTGTTCGAGCGCCGGCGGCGGCTCGATCCTGACGGGCACCCGGACCTTGCAATGGAACACGCCGCCGGGTGGCGCCACGGAAACCCGCATCGACCTCGTCAATGGTGTTGCCGTGTTCTCGCCGGCGCCCTACGCCGCACCGTCCGGCAGCGGCACGCAGGCGTTCGGGACGTTCGGCAGCTCCGGGCTGGGCCCGTATCCGTTCACGTACACGATCGAACTCACGACGACCGTCGGCGGCCTCGTCGTCAGCGTATCGCGCGCGACGATCCGGTGCGCCGGCGACGGCCCCGCTGTCGTCTTGTTCGACCTCGGCGAAGGGATCGCCGCAACCTACTACGACGGCTTCACGGCATTTTCGGCGCCGACTTGCTCCTCCGCCAGCGGCGGCTCGATCACCACCGGCACGCGGACCGCGCAGTGGAACACGCCGGCCGGCGGCGCGACCGAAACCCGCGTCGACCTGTTGAACGACGTGCCCATCTTCTCGCCGGCGTCGTATGCGTCGCCGGCGGGGACCGGCACGCAAAATTTCGGCAACTTCTTCGCCGGGTCGCTCGGATCGTATCCGTTCACGTACACGTTCCAGTTCACTACGAGCGTCAGCGGCAGCGCGATCGGCGTGTCGCGGGCGTCGATCACCTGCCTGGGCGACGGCCCGGGCATCGCGACGTTCGCCTTCGGCGCGATCCCGCCGACCGCGACGGTCGTAGAGTATTACTGGGCATCGCGCGACCATTATTTCATCACTGCGAACCCGCCCGAGATCGCCGCGCTCGACGCATCGCCACCCGGCGGCTGGGTGCGGACCGGATTGACCTTCGGCGCGTATGTGGCGACCGTCAACGGCGCGAGCCCGGTCTGCCGCTTCTACATTCCACCCGCGTTCGGGGACTCGCACTACTACTCGCCATCGCCGGCCGAGTGCGCGGCAGTTCACTCCACGTACCCGATGTTCATCTACGAGGCGCCGAACGTGTTCTACATCAACCTGCCGGGCCCGATCAGCGGGACATGCCCGGCCGGCAGCGTTCCGGTGTATCGGCTCTGGAACGCTCGCGTCGACACCAACCACCGCTACACGACCAGCGCGAGCGTGCGCGACGCGATGCTTGCCCGCGGCTATGTCGCGGAGGGTTATGGACCCGACATCGTCGATATGTGCGCGCCGCAGTAGCCGCACTCGCCAATCGCGAGAACCCGGGCCGCGCCGGCATTGGTAGAATCCCGGCGCCGCTTGGGTTCAATTTCGCTCCCGCATCTGCGGCCAACGTCGCTGCCACAAAGTTCGACTCGCAAGGGTTCTACGCTTTGGGAAAGCTTACGCATTGAGCGAAGAAGAGAAGACGGCCTGCAACGGCAGCGGCAAGAACCGCCTCCGGGACCAGTGGGCCGTCAGTTGTTGCCGTTGTGGCATCATTTGGAGGCCGCCGCCACTCGACCTCAGTTCCGTCCTCGAATTCCCCGAAAGCGCGTCCTCTGCGACGGAGGGAGCGCCTGATCTGAAAATTCAACAAATGCGGACGGTGCGGTGTCGATGATTGCGTCGCGATCGCCGGCTAGCGGCGATCGGCGCTGCGGCCCGCTCCTGGCCGAAGTTCGCTCGGCGAACCCGCGCATCACGAATGCCGGTCCTGCCGGACGCGATCCGCCGCGCTACAGCTTGAGCAGTCGGCGCGCGTTGCCTTCGTAGATCGCGTGCCGTTCCTCCGGCGAGAGATCGAGCCGGTCGATGATCTCGATGGTCGTGCGCGTGTACATCGATCCCTTTTCCGGGTCGAACGGCGCGTCGGACGCGAACAGCACGCGCTGCGGCCCGAAGAACCGGAGCCCGCACTTGGTCGCCTCCCATGCGCCGAAGAGCGCGGTGTCCGCGTAGAACATCCGGAAGTAATCGACTGGCCGTTTCTTGAGTTTCCTCAGCAGCTTCGTGTAGTCGACGTCGGAGGTGCGCTTGCCGAGCTGGTCCCAGCCGGGGCCGACCCGGCCCTCGAAGTACGGGATCATCCCGCCCATATGATGGGTGATGATCTTGAGGTCCGGGAAGCGGTCGAAGAGTCCCTCGAACACCATGTGCGCCATCGCGACGCTCGTTTCGTAGGGCCACCCGAATGTCCACCAGATCTCGTAATGGCTCTTCTTCTCCTTCTGGTAGTCCGGGAAATCGGCGCCACGGGACGGATGCAGCCAGATCGGCAGGTCGAGCTTCGCCATCAGCTCGAACAGCGGCAGCGTTTCCGGCGCGGTCAGCGGCTTGCCGAGGACGTTCGTGAAGACCTGCACGCCGACCGCGCCCAACTCGCGCACCGCGCGTTTGGCTTCCTTCAGCAATCCTTGCGGATCGTTCATCGGCAGCGAAGCGATGAACGCGGGGAAACGGTCGGGGTGCTTGCGCACGAGCGCGGCCATCCCGTCGTTGGCGAGGCGCGCCATGTCGGTCGAGATCGGCGGCGGACCGAACACTTCGATCGGCGGCGAACCGAGACAGATCACCTGCGCATAGTCGCCAAACCGGTCCATGATCCTGAAGCGCGCGTCGAGGTCGACGATCGACGGGATTTCGCGCACGCGCTTGTGCATGTCCTTGCCGTTCGGCGCGACCTTGAGCATACGGTCGTAATACTTCTTCGGAAAGATATGAGTGAAGATGTCGAGCTTCATGGTGGTCACGCGTCAGTCGGTCTTGATGCCGGCAGTGCGGACGATCTTCGTCCAGCGGTCGAGGTCGGTGTCGATCATACGCGCGAGGTCCGCCGGCCGACCGGGCGTCGGATTAAGGCCCTGCTTCAGCAGATTCTCGCGCACCTCCGGGTCACCGAGGATCGCGTTCATCTCCGCGTTGAGCAACGCGACCTGGTCCTTCGGCAGTCCCGCCGGGGCGAGCATCGCATACCAGATGTCGACGTCGATGTCGGTGACGCCCTCGTCGGCCAGCGACGGGATGTCGGGAGTGACGGGCGAGCGCCGCGCGCCGCCGGCGGCGAGCATCCGCAGCTTTCCGGCTTGCACCTGGCCCAACGCGACGTGGACCGGAAGGAACATCACCTGCACCTGGCCGCCGAGAAGATCGGTGACCGCGCCTGCGGTTCCCTTGTATGGAACGTGCGTCAGGTCCACCCTGAAGTGCAGCTTGAAGAGTTCCATCGCGAGGTGATGCGGGGTGCCGCTTCCGGGCGACGCGTAATTGAGCTTGCCGGGCTCTCCTTTCGCGAGCGCGACCAGTTCCAGCACCGAGCGCGCCGGCACGGAGGGGTGGACAACCAGCGCCAAATTGCCGATGGCGACCGGGCCGATCGGCGTGAAGCTCTTCGCCGGATCGTAAGGCACGCTCGACTGGAGTGCGGCGTTGGTGACGTGCGTGCTCGCGTTCATGAGCAGCGTGTACCCGTCGGGTGACGCCTTGGCCACGGCCTCGGTCCCGATATTGCCGCTGGCGCCCGGGCGGTTGTCGACGACGACGGGTACCTTGAGCCTGTCCGAGAGCTTCTGACCGGTGACGCGCGCGAGAATGTCGATCCCGGTGCCCGCCGTGTACGGCACGACGATGCGGATGGGCCGGTTGGGGTACGGAGCCTGCGCCGACGCGGGCATGATCGTGGCGGCCGCCACGACCACGACAGCCGCCGCATGTGCCGCTAGACGCAGCGCTTCTTTCACAGAACCTCCCGCCGGCGATCAGCCCGGTTGGCTTATGGCTGATTCAATCCCTCGGGCGATGCTAGGCTTTGCGCGCCAGCGGTGTCAAACGGACTCGATCAGTTGCGGGGCCGGCGCAGGAATCGTCCATTGCGCGCCGGCGATCGTGATTGCGCACTCGGAACAATTCATGCTGCCGCCCTGCTTCGGGCCGGTGTGCGGCGAGCGACGATTCCGCGGCGGCTCGCGATGTGGGCGACGATCAGCTCGTGCGCCCGACCTCGGATGAACACTCGCTTCTCGTCGAGGAGCGAGAGGCGGATCAGCCCGGACACGAACACGCAGGTCTCGAGCGCCGCGAGCGTGGGTGACAGATCGCCGCGCATCGCACGCATACGCCGGGCACGCTCGTAGGCGTTGGTGAGCTTCGCCTCCAGCGTTCGCCAGTTCGCAATCTGCCGGGGCAACTCGGGCGCGAATTCGTCGACGTATTCGCATTTGAGCAACATGATCTGGAACGTACGCCGGGTCTCGCGGTCGTTGGCGATGGTGTCGAACAGATCGCGCAGAAAACGCTCCACGGCCTCCAGCGCGTCGCCGTCGGCGCCGGACAGCAACTCGAAATCGGTGCGGTCGAGCAACGGCACCGATACCTGCTCGCGCATCGCGTGGAAGATCTTCGTCTTGTCCGCGAAGTGCCAATAGACGGCACCGCGCGTGACGCCCGCCTCGACCGCGATCTGACCGATCGTGGTGCGTGTCACGCCGCGGCGGGCGAATACGCGCCTCGCTGCAGCCAGAACGTCCTGCCGGGTCTGTTCGGATTCCTGCTTGGTGCGGCGCATGACGGGGCGATATTGCAGCTCGTCCTCTTTACAAACAGTATCGATTGTATACAATAACGCGCTTCATTGCACGCCTTCCGGCGTTTCCTTCGCGGCAGCTCGAATCCCATGATCCCGACTCTTCGCGCCGATTACGCGCCGCTCGCCGCCACGACCGCACTGCGCGCGCGATGGGCGCTGACTGTCCTGTTGTTCTCCTCGCTGCTCGCCGGTTGCGGCAAGGAGGCCCCGCCAACCGGAATGGCAGCCGCAGCACCGCCGCCGGTTCCGGTCCGGGTGCTGCAGGTGGCGCCGCAGCGCGTGCCGATCGTGTTCAGCGCCGTCGGGCAGACCGAGGGCTCGAAGCAGGTCGAGGTGCGGGCCCGCGTTTCGGGCACCCTCCAAAGGCGGCTATATTCAGAGGGCGATTCGGTGCGCGCCGGCGCGCCGCTGTTTCAGATCGATCGCGCGCCGTTCGAGATCAGCCTCGCCCAGACGCAGGCCGTGCTGGCGCAGGAGCAGGCGCGCGGGGAGCAGGCACGGCGCGAAGTGGCGCGGTTGAAGCCGCTGGCCGACGATCGCGCGATAAGCCGCAAAGAGTATGACGACACGCTATCGGCGCTGCAGCTGTCGACCGCGGCGCAGCAAGCGGCCGCAGCGCAAATCAGGCAAGCTGAGCTCAATCTCTCGTACACGCTGGTGGCGGCGCCCGTGAGTGGCATCACCGGGCGCGCCGAGCACTCGGAAGGCACGCTGATCACGACGGACGCGGCCGGCAGCCTTCTGACGACGATCAGCCAGGTCGATCCGATCTGGGTCCGGTTCAGCGTCTCCGAATCGGACTTGGCCAAGCTGCCATCGGGGAAGCTCGGTCGTGGCGCGCCGGACGACGTGCAGCTTCTGCTGCCCGATGGAACGCGCTATCCGGGCAAGGGCCGGCTCAATTTCACCGCGACGGAAATCGACGTCCGGTTGGGCACGCTGCAATTGCGCGCCGCGTTCGACAACCCGAAGCAACAGCTCCTTCCCGGGCAATTCGTCCGCGTGGAGATCATCGCCGGTGCGCGCGACAACGTCTTTCTGGTGCCGCAATCCGCGGTGATTCAGACGGAAAAAGGCTTTCTCGTTTTCGTCGTCGATGGCGACGGCAAGGCACAGCTCAAGACCGTGCAAATGGGCGAATGGGTCGGCACGAACTGGACCGTGGTCGCGGGCCTCAGCCAGGGCGATCGCGTGATTGTCGACAACCTGCTGAAGCTGCGTCCGGGCGCGGCGGTCACCGCGACGAGCGCGACCGCGTCGACGACGCCGTCGACGGACGCGCAGACGGCCGCGCCGGCCATCGCTGTGAAGCCTGCCGTACCCGCGGCGACTTCGAGCAAGTAGCGCGCCGCTCATGTCCAGATTTTTCATCGAGCGGCCGATCTTTGCCGGCGTCATCTCCATATTGTTCGTCCTCGCGGGACTGATCGCCGCCAAGGTTCTGCCGATTGCGCAATACCCGGAAATCGCGCCGCCGACGGTGACGATCACCGCGATTTATCCGGGGGCGAGCGCCGAGACGGTGGCCAGAACCGTCGCGGCGCCGATAGAGGAGCAACTCTCCGGCGTCGAGAATCTGATCTATTTCAGCTCGAGCGCCGCGTCAAACGGGTCGCTGACGATCACGGCGACCTTCGAGGTCGGGTCCGACGTCAACAAGGCCGTCATCGACGTCAACAACCGGATCGCCATCGCGTTGCCGCGGTTGCCCGACGACGTGCGCCGCAACGGCGTCGTCGCCCAGAAGCGCTCGACCGACATTCTGTTCGTCGTCGCGCTGACCTCCGACGATCCGCGCTACGACACGCTGTTTTTGTCCAACTACGCCACGGTCAACGTGCTGGACGACCTGAAGCGGGTGCCGGGCGTGGCCGACGCCTCGATCTTCGGCGCGCGCGACTACTCGATGCGCATCTGGCTGCGTCCGGACAAGATGGCGCAACTCGGCGTGACGCCGGGTGATGTCGCCGCCGCGATTCGGGCGCAGAACAATCAGTACGCCGCCGGCAAGGTCGGTCAGGAACCGGCGCCGGATGGACAATCGCTGGTCTACACCGTCACCGCGCGCGGCCGGCTGATCGAGCCCGAGGAGTTCGGCAATATCGTGCTCCGCTCCAGCGGCCCGGCCGGAACCTTGCGCGTCAAGGACGTGGCGCGGCTGGAACTGGGCGCCCAGAGCTATGACGCGTTCACTTCCCTCGATGGCAGGCCGACCATCGGCATCGCCGTGTTCCTGCAATCGGGTGCCAACGCGCTCGATGTGGCCAATGCGGCCCGCGCGACGATGAACCAGTTGGTCGGCAGCTTTCCGGCAGGCGTCAGCTACCTGATCCCGTTCGACACCACCCGCTTCGTCGAGGAGTCGATACACGAAGTCGTGAAGACGCTGATGATCGCCGCGGTATTGGTAATTCTCGTCGTGTTCCTGTTCCTGCAGAGTTGGCGCGCGACACTGATTCCGGTGATCGCCGTGCCCGTGTCGTTGATCGGCGCTTTCGCCGGCCTGTGGCTTTTCCATTTCTCGATCAATACGCTGACGCTGTTCGCGATCGTGCTGGCGACCGGCATCGTCGTCGACGACGCGATCGTCGTGCTGGAGAATGTCGAACGGCTGATGGCCGAGCGCAAGCTGTCGCCCAAGGAAGCGGCGATCGAGTCGATGCGCGAGGTCACAGGCGCCATCATCGCGATCGAGCTGGTGCTGGTCTCGGTGTTCATCCCGGTCGCGTTTCTCGGCGGGCTCGCCGGCAAGCTGTACCAGCAGTTCGCGGTGACCGTCGCAACCGCGGTGGTCATTTCGGGCATCGTCGCGTTGACGCTGACACCGGCGCTCTGCGCGTTGCTGCTGAAGCCGCAACACGAGGAATCGCGCCTGTTCCGGCCGTTCAATCGCGCGTTCACCTGGCTGACCCACTCGTACCTGGGCGGCGTGAAGCTGTCTCTGCGCCGGGTCGCCGGCTCGCTGTTCGTGTTCGCGGTGGTGATTGGCCTTGGCGCGTGGCTGATGAAAATCACGCCGGGCAGCTTTGTCCCGCCGGAGGACCAGGGATACATCTTCGGCTCGATCATCCTTCCCGACGCCGCTACGCTGGCGCGCACCGGTGAGGTCGGCATGAAGATGCAAAAAGCCGTCGCGCAGAATTCGGCGGTCGATCACGTGTTCGTCATCACCGGCTTCGATCTGATCGGCGGCGGCAACAAGACCAACGCGGCGACAACCTTCATCACGTTGAAGCCATGGTCCGAGCGCGCGACGACCGCCGACGCACTGACCAGGTTCGTCTTCGCGAAGGGCGCCGAGATCCCCGAGGGCATGGTGCTGGCCTTCAATCCGCCGCCGATTCGCGGCCTCGGCACCGCCGGGGGTTTCGAAGTCTTTGTCCAGGATCGCGTCAGCGCCGATCCGAAGAAGTTGAACGACGTGCTGCAGAATTTCATCGGCGAGTTGAGAAAGCGGCCGGAGCTCGTCGGCATCAACACGTTCTTCCGTCCGACGGTGCCGCAGATCCTGGTCGAAGTGGATCGCGAGAAGGCGATTGCGCTGGGCGTGCCGGTGGCCGATGTGTTCGACGCGCTGCAAAGCACGATGGGTGCGCTGTACGTGAACGATTTCAACAAATTCGGCCGCACCTATCGTGTGCAGGTTCAGGCCGAAACCGCGTACCGTGCGCGGCCCGAGGATCTCGGCAATGTCTATGTGCGTTCGACCACCACGCGCGAGATGTTGCCGCTGAAGAGCCTGCTGACGATCAACATGGTCGTCGGACCCGAGCAGATCGATCGCTACAACGCGTTCCTCGCAGCCAAGGTGATCGGTAACGGCGCGCCCGGGATCAGCTCCGGGCAGGCGATCGCGACGGTCGAGGAGGTCGCGGCGAAGGCGCTCCCCGCCGGCTACACGATCGCCTGGACCGGACAGGGGTTCCAGGAAAAGCGGATCGGATCGGCCTCGATCATCGCGTTCACGTTCGCATTGATCATGGCATTCCTGATCCTGTCGGCAAACTACGAGCGGTGGTCGCTGCCGGTGGCCGTGCTGCTGTCGGTGCCGTTCGCGTTGCTGGGCGCGTTGCTCGCCGTTCTGTTTCGCGGCATGAACAACGACGTGTACTTTCAGATCGGTTTGCTCGTGCTCATCGGCCTCGCGGCGAAGAACGCCATCCTGATCGTGGAGTTCGCCGCGCAGGAGCTGGGCAAGGGGCTGTCGCCGAGCGAGGCCGCGCTGCAAGCCGCTCGGCTGCGCTTCCGGCCGATCGTCATGACCTCGCTCGCGTTCGTGTTCGGCGTTCTGCCGCTGGCCGTCGCCACCGGCGCCGGCGCCGCCGCGCGCCAGTCGATGGGTACGGGCGTGCTTGGCGGGATGCTGGTGGCAACGTTCGTCGCCACCATTTTCGTCCCGCTGTTCTTCGTGCTGTTGACGCAGCGCCAAGCGAAGCGCGCGGCGAATCCCGCGCCCGCCGCGCATCCCGTCGAAGGGACGACATGACCGCGCGAGCGCTCGCCGGGCTGGCTTTGTCGCTGTGGCTGACCGGGTGCATGGTCGGCCCAGACTATCGGCGCCCTGCCGCCTCGCTGCCGCCGGCGTACCCCGGTGCGACAGCCGACGCAACGCCCGCCAGTGCGATCCAGCACGGCTGGTGGACGCTGTTCAACGATCCGCTGCTGAAT
Source organism: Aromatoleum sp. (assembly GCA_010365205.1). Taxonomy (GTDB): domain Bacteria; phylum Pseudomonadota; class Gammaproteobacteria; order Burkholderiales; family Casimicrobiaceae; genus CAIWHR01. Next base: position 9,985 of record JAAFGU010000009.1, read on the forward strand.
GAACTGGTCGGCGCGGCGCTTGCCAACAATTCCGACGTGCGGAGGGCAGTCGCGCGAATCGAGGAAACCGACGCCAACCTGCGCGCCGTCGACGCTGCGTTCCTGCCGGAAGTCGATTTCGGCGCGACCGCCAATCGCTCCGCCTACAGCGGGACCGTGGCGCTGACACCGCCGTCGTCGGTACCGAGCGTGCGCAACGATCTGCGATTCGCTCTGTCATCTTCGTTCGAAATCGATTTCTGGGGCAAACTGCGGCGCAGTGTCGAAGTGGCGCGCGCACAGACGCTGGCATCACGCTACGCACGGGACGTCGTGATGCTGTCGCTCGCCGGGCTGACGACGCAAACGTATTTCGCGCTGCGCTCGCTCGACGCACAGATCTCCACCACGCGGACGACGCTGGCGACGCGCGACGACGGATTGAATCTCGTGCGCCGCCGCGCCGATGCGGGGTACGCCTCCGATCTCGATCTGCGCCAGGCCGAAGGCGCACGCAGCGATGCGGCAGCGCAGCTGAGCGAATTGACGCGGCAACGCGCGATCGCGTTGCATCAACTGGGCACGCTGACCGGCCGTCTCGATCTGGCGGTAGCGCCCGGCGATCTCGCGCAGTTGCCGCTGCCGGCGCTACCGCCCGCCGGACTGCCCTCGGCACTGTTGGAACGCCGCCCCGACCTGCGCCAGGCGGAGCAGGACCTCATCGCCGCCAACGCGCGCGTTGGGATCGCAATGGCGGTCCGCTTGCCCTCGATTTCGTTGACCGGCAACTATGGCGGCGAGTCTCGCGCGCTGGGCTTGTTGCTCGATGGCCCCTCCCGGATCTGGTCGATCGGCGCCGGGCTCACGGTGCCTGTTTTCGACGCAGGCAAGCTGGCGGCATTGGCCGATGCCGAGCGAGCGCGCTACAAGCAGACGGTCGCCACTTACGAGCAGACGACGCAGACGGCGTTTCGCGAAGTCGCCGACGCCCTGACCAACGTCCGGCAGATCGCGGCGACCGAAACCGAATTGCAGGCAAGCGTCACGTCCGCGCGGGAGGCGCTGCGACTCGCGACGCGGCGCTACGACGCGGGCTATAGCAGCTTTCTCGAGGTCCTCGACGCGCAGCGCACGGCCAACCTGAGCCAGCTCGCGCTGATCCGCAATCGCCAGGCATTGCTATCCTCGGATGTCGATTTGATGAAGGCACTGGGCGGAGGCTGGGATGCGGCCGAGACGACGGCCGCAAAGTAGAAGACCCGACAAGCGCGCTGTAGCAGAAAGAGCAACGGCCCCGCGAAGAGGCCGTTCACTGTGCGGCCAACTCGTATCAAACGCTGATCGCAAAGAAAAACGCCGTACCCCGCGAGGAGTATGGCGTCATGGCGCTGGTGGCGGCGCCCACCGAGGATCACCTCGCGCCCGGGTAGCGCAGCAATTCGACCGACGCGTAAGACGCATCCCGACGAGAGGAGCGATGCGGCGCGTTGGATCGGACATAATGGGCAAAGGCAACGCCTTGGCCAAAAAATCAAAGGGCACGGGGGTGAATTCGATGCAAGCCGTCACGCTTGTCGATGCGTTGAAGCGCATCCTCAAGGGGAAGGGCACGACCTACGCCGGCGTCGCACAAGGATTGGGACTGAGCGAAGCAAGCGTGAAGCGGATGTTCTCGCGTCGCGACTTCACGCTGCAGAGGTTGGAAGAGGTCTGCCGTCAGGCGGGCGTCGATTTCGCAGACCTCGCGCGCGGTGACCCGGGAACGTGCGGGCATCGCCCACCTCACCGTGAATCAGGAGGAGGAAATCGTATCCAATCCGACGCTGCTGCTCGTCGCGCTCTGTGCAGTCGGCGACTGGACCGCCGAGCAGATCATGGAGACGTACAACCTTACCGCGACGGAGGACCGCGGTGCTTTGCCGAAAACGCGTCGCCTCAACCATTGCCACATGGCCGATCCGCGAGAACAATCGCCAGAGACAAAGCCCGTATCACAAAGCGCCTATCGGCGCGATCCGACCGAGCCACGCCCCCCCCCGCGACGTGAGACCAAGTGTTCCGATTCCGCACAATCTGAACGGGAGTGGGAGATGCATCCATATCGAATGTTCGTGACCGCTACGATCGCAACAGCTTTGCTCACCGCTTGCGCGTTTGATCTGGTGCATGTCGCCCAAACACCTGCTCCGTTTCATGCTTCTGAACCGACTCGCCGTGCATTCGTCCTTGCACAAGAGGTATCGCTGACTCTGCCGTTTGGCTATCGTCGTGCTCTGAAGCGGGGATCGCTATGGAGTTATGTCGGAACGATTGATGCTGGCGACGTCTTCGCGTCCAAGGACCAAGTGCTGACGGTCGAAGCGTCCAACGTCCACGAAGCGTACATCGTCGTAAATGGCGACAATCTCGTTGGTTTCTGTCTGCCTGTAGAGCGTACGTACTCGCCAGCCACGCAGCGGGTCAGTCTTCCGCGTAATGCACCATAGCGGCTCGACCGCATACGAGGCGGTTCCGAAAAACCAAGAGGGGAGCTCCATGAGTCCTCTCACAAGAATCCTGTCGATGTTCGTGTTGGTCCTGGTCGTAGGTGGTTGCGCAACTTCTGGTCCGAAGTTTTCCGAAGCGGGCGCTCGATCCGTGACAATTCCGAATGCGGAGACCGCGCGCATATATCTCTATCGTACGGTGCTCCTCGGCGCAGCGGTTCAACCAGAGGTCAAGGTAAATGGCGTTGTTGTTGGGCGAGCGGTGCCAAGGGGGTATTTCTTCGTCGACCAACCCCCTGGTGCTTGCGAGATTACGACCACGACCGAGGTTGAAAGAAAGCTATCGCTAACGCTCGAAAAAGGAGAGGTCCGATACGTCAAACTGAGCATCGGTCTCGGCTTCTTCGTTGGCCATGTATACCCAGAGCTGATCGACAGTGAGATTGCGCTAAGGGAAATCCAAAACCTTCGGTTCACTGGCAATTAGCACACGGCGGCGCTTCCCGCTGAGCGCGGGTCGCCCGGCACCAAGGACGCCGCTAAATTGCGCGTGATCTTGCTGAAACGGCGTAGCGAACATGTTATTCGAGGAACACGGTTCTGAGTGCACCGAGTCGTCAACATCCTGCCCTCGCAGTGTCGTTCAAAGGAACTCGACCGCGCGACCCGACGCATCGAATTGCGGACAGCGCCGATCGCCGGTGCTTGACGTCGACGCCCGCCGACCATTTTCAAATCGGCGCCTGGTGCCGGACCCGTTTCGGCGACACTATCGACGTGACTTTGGCGCGGCGAATCGCTTGCGGTCGCTCGCAATCGCGCCCGCAGCGCGGTCGCGTTCGGCAACATCCATGAAGTGAGTCTCGCGAAATCTGCTTTCGATGACGGGAACGGAAAGCAGGCCGGCCTTCAATCCAGCCTGAATCCACTCGCGGTCCCTCGGCTCGCCCCTCGCATACTTCGACACCGCTGCATCATTCGGGTCAAGGAAGAACACGACGATGCCATTCGCCAGCGGAACCCGGATGAGACGATGCTGCCAATTCTGCGGCAACGTCGGGACATCGGGCGAGATCGGGTCCAGATAGAACCCGTGCGTTGCTTCGAAAGCGCTGCCCTCGCCCAATGCTTTGCTCAATTCGAAGACCCGCTCCGGGTCCTGCCGCGTAAAACAGTCGACGTCGATCGATATCAGCATCCGGGCCGGAACCGCGCTTCCCTGGACCACGCCCAATATCGAAAGACTCCCGAGCACGACAAACTCAGTGTGATTCGTAAGCTTGCTCGCCTGGTCGAACAGTTCCTGAAGATTGGTCAGTTCCATGCCCAGGACCAAGGCGAATTCTGGAACAGCGCGTCTTCCCACTCACCGAGCAACGCCATTTCCTTCGCCAGCGTCCGGGGCGGAAGCGCCAGCAACTGCGACCACCGTTCAATGTAGTAGGGACTGCAGCTACCCTTGTTCCGCCAAAGCTCGACTCTTTCGCGCGCTTTGGCAATCATCGCGACCGCAGCCCGCTCGTCATGCGCAAGTTCGATCGCCAGCCGAAAATGCCGGGTGCGCTGGACTTCCCGTTTCCAGTGCTGCTCCAGACGGGCGTGCTTGCGCGCGTGGTCCGGCGCGGCGCGGTCGACCATTCTGGGGCTCAGTTCCAAGACGGCGAAGAGGCGGTCCAGCACGTCCGTTTGCACTGCCCGTGCGTTTCCCTGCTCGAGGCGCGAAAGAACCGTGCGCGACACGTTCGCGGCGCGCGCAAGATCGGCCTGCTTCAGGCGCTTCAGAGTTCGTTGTTCCTTGACCAGGGTGCCAAAGTCCTCGGCGAGCATCTGGCTTCTCCGCAGTAAGAGATATGTTTTTACGTACCGTGTTCATTATAACGCACTCGTCGGACCCATACAAGGCAGCGGACAATCGCCATCGAGAGCGTGCCAGCGGGGTGCCCTCACAATGCTGTGGCATAGATGTGGCAGAACCCAGACCAAAACAGACCAAGTCAGACAGACTCGTTTGCGGTCGACTCGTATAAGACGCTGATTGCAAAGAAAAACGCCTTACTCCGCGAGGAGTAAGGCGTCATGGCAATGGTGGAGGTGGCGAGAATCGAACTCGCGTCCGAAGGCGCTCCACAGTCAGGACTACATGCTTAGTCGAGTCATTGTGCTCTCGCCCCGACATCGTTGACTGACAGACGATGGCGAAACCAGTCACCTAGATTTAGCGCCTCGCCCAAGTGACCCGGGCGGACGCGATCGCTCGAAATGTCCTTGCCGTGACTACACTGTTGCCAGCTTCACCCGGGCTGAGCGCCGCCCGGTGCAAGGTCCGGCGGGATTAAGCCGCCAGAGCGTAGTTTTCGTCGTTCGCAGTTAAGTTTGCGATTGCCAAAGATTTACGAGGATTGACGCCTCGGCATGCCCCAAGCTGCTTCACTACCCCCGTCGAAACCAGTTCACCCCCGGTAATCGTCGTGGCCGGCGGGACACTCGCCCCGCCCCGTGCATCGCACGGAACTACAACGCCAATGATACCACCCGGGCATTGCGCTTCGGGCGCGTCCCGAGTGGCGGTGGCGTACTCATCATATGGGGTAAACTCGCGTGGTTTCAAGGCCTTGCCCGCTGCCCTGTCCGCTGAGTGTGCCCGCGATCTTGCCTATTGCCTCCCGCCCGCCAAATGTCCGCTCCCCCTCCCCTCGTTCCCGTGATTCTGTCCGGCGGTGCCGGTACGCGGCTGTGGCCGCTGTCGCGCGAGGCCGCGCCGAAGCCGTTCCTGCCGCTGCCTGACGGCGAGACGCTGCTCGCGAAGACCGCCTCGCGCGCGCTCGCACTCCCGGGCGCGCTGGACCTCGTCACCGTCACCAATCGCGATCACTACTTCAGCACGCGCGACGTGTACGCGGGACTCGCCGGCCGGATGCCGCGCCACGCCGCGTACCTGCTCGAGCCGTTCGGGCGCAACACCGCGCCGGCCGTCGCCATCGCCGCGCTTTATGCGCAGGCGCGCTACGGCGACGACGTCGTGCTGCTGGTGTTGCCGGCCGATCACCTGATCCGCGATACGGCCGGCTTCGCCGCAGCGGTCACACGGGCGGAGGCGCTGGCGCACGGCGGCGCGCTGATCACGTTCGGGATCGCCCCGACCAGCCCGGAGACCGGCTACGGCTACATCGAATGTGGCGACGCGCTCGAGGGCGGCCCGCCAACGGCATTCGCCGTGCGACGCTTCGTCGAAAAACCCCCGCTCGACGTCGCGCGCGATTTTCTCGCCGCGGGCCGCTATGCGTGGAACAGCGGCATGTTCTGCTTTACCGCCGCGGCGATCGTCGCGGCGTTCGCACGTCACGCGCCGCAGGTGATCGACGCCCTGCGGCCCGCCGCACGGACGCTGGCGTCTAAGGGGGACGCGGCAATGCTCGAAATCGACCCGGCGATGTTCGACGCCGCGCCGTCGATCTCGATCGACTATGCGGTGATGGAGAAGGCCGCCGCCGCGGGCGAGGTCAGCTGCGTGCGCGGTAGGTTCGACTGGAGCGACGTCGGCTCGTGGGACGCGATCGTGGCCCTGACCGAGCCCGACCCATCGGGCAATCGCGGTCAGGGCGAACGCGTTGCGATCGCGACGCGCAATACGTACGTCCACGCCGAGGAACGCGTCGTCGCCACCGTCGGCATCGAGGATCTGGTCATCGTCGAGACCCCGGACGCCGTTCTGGTCGCGCATCGCGACCATCTGCAGCGCGTCAAGGAAGTGGCCGGCGAGTTGAAGCGGCGCGGCCACGAGTCGTACAAGCTGCATCGGACCGTGGCGCGGCCGTGGGGCGCGTACACGGTGCTGCAGGAAGGCCCGGGGTTCAAGATCAAGCGCATCGAGGTGAAGCCCGGCGGCGCACTGTCGCTGCAGATGCATCGTCGCCGCAGCGAGCACTGGGTCGTCGTAAGGGGAGTCGCGCAGGTGACGTGCGGCGAAAAGCGCTACTTGGTCCACGCCAATGAATCGACATTCATTCCGGTCGAAAATCGGCACCGCCTGGAGAACCCGGGCGCCGATCCGCTGGTCATGATCGAGGTTCAATGCGGCGAGTATGTCGGCGAGGACGACATCGTCCGCTTCGACGACAAGTACGAGCGCCCGGGGGGTTGACTGCCGGGTTGACCACCAACCGGCGCGCTGCTCAGGCGAGCACGTCGGGGTCGATCTCCCGCTCGAGCCGGGCGATCTGATCCTTCAGCAGCAGCTTGCGCCGTTTGAGCCGAACGAGCTGCAGTTGATCGTGCGTGGGGTCGGCGGCGAGACGGTGGATCACCGCGTCGAGGTCGCGATGCTCGACGGTCAACTCGACGACGCGCTGTTGCAGCGCGACTCGTTCCGGATCGCCGATGGTGTTGGTCATCGCCGTCAATCGGTGCCGACGGGCAATGGCAGGGCACGCCGCCCGTAGCGGCTGGTGACGAAGATGCCGGCAAGAATCAACGCAATGCCGGCAACGTGGAAGGGCGCCAGCCGCTCGTCGAGAAATATCCACGCGAGCACGACGCCGAACACCGGCATCAGGTGAAGGAAAAGTCCGGCGACGCTGGCGCCGACCAGCTCCACGCCGCGATTCCAGAAAATGTACGCGAGCACCGACGAGAACAGTGCGACGGCGAGCAGCGCGGCGACGTTCTGCGCCGTTATCACCATGTGCCTCCCGTAGGCGTACTCGACGGCGAACAGCGGCAGCACCGCAAGGTCCCCGACGGCCATCAGCACGAACAGGAAGGTCAGCATGTGCAGGCCCGGCGGGCGCCAGCGCAGGCAAATGGTGTAGATCGACCACATCGCCATCGACAGGATCACCAGCAGGTCGCCGCCATTGAGACGAAACGCGATCAGCGCCGCCAGGCTTCCCCCGGACAGGATCGTCAGCACGCCGGCCAGCGACACGGCGACGCCCATCGATTGCGGCGTCGTCAGCCGCTCGCGCAGGAAAATCCACGACAGCGTGATGATCATCACCGGGATAAACGAGTTGAGGATCACGCCGTTGGTCGCCGTCGTGTAGTTGAGTCCGAGGTAGGCGAGCGCGTTGTGGGTGCCGACGCCGATTACGCCGAGCAGCAGCATGGGTTTCCAGTGCCGGCGGACGATCGGCCATTCGCGGCGCGCATGCGGCCACGCGAACGGCGCCAGCAGCACGAGCGAGAAAAACCAGCGGAAGAACGTCATCGCCATCGGTGGAATATCCGGCGCCAACCCGCGCCCGACGATCCAGTTGCCTGCCCAGAACAGCGGCGTCAGCGTCAGCAGCAGGTAGGGATTCGCCGCGCCGATACGGGACGCTGGCGCGGACGGCGGCGGGGGCACGCGTCGATTATCGCACGCGGTCGGACCCGACCGGCGTGCTGTAGCGGCGCCTCTCCGGCGCGCCGCAATCGGTCACGACGGCGGCAGCGTATAGCCGTGCCGGAACAGGCGCAGGCAGGCGGCCGCCGCAGCGCGGTCGTACAGGCGACCCGCGCCACCGTCGATCTCGGCCAGCGCGGCCTCGATGCCCAGACTCGGCCGATACGGTCGCGACGATGACATCGACTCGACGACGTCGGCGATGGCGACGATCCGGGCCTCGAGGATGATCTCGTCGCCGCGCCGGCCGTGCGGGTAGCCGCTGCCGTCGATCCGCTCGTGATGCTGGCGCGCGACCTCGGCCACCGGCCACGCCAGCTCGCAGTCCTTGAGGATTTCGAAGCCCTTCTCGGCGTGCAGCTTTATCATCGCGAACTCGGTGTCGAGCAGCTTGCCGGGCTTGGCCAGGATTTCCGCCGGCACCGCGATCTTGCCGACGTCGTGCAGAAAGCCGGACAGCCGCAGCGCCTGGCAGTGCTCAGCGGCGAGCCTCAGCTCGCTGCCGATGGCGGCGGCGAGTTCGCCGACGCGCTGCTGGTGTCCGGCCGTGTACGGATCGCGCATCTCGACCATCCGCGTCGCCGCGGTGATGGTTCCCAGCATCGCGACTTCCACTCGCGCCGTGTACTCGCGCACCTCTTGCTCGGCGCGCCGGCGCGCCGTCACGTCATTGGCGTGGACCAGCGCCCCGCTCCGACCCGCGAATTCGAGCGGGTTCGCCGTGATCTCGACCTCGATCACCGTGCCGTCCTTCTTCAGGTGCTGCCACACTTCCGGCACCGCGATGCTCCCTCGATGCTGCGCAGTGGACGCGAGCAGCCGAGGGAGCTCGCGTGGCGGCCGGATATCGCGCAGCGTGCGCGCCATGAACTCCTCGCGCGTGTAGCCGTAGTGGTCGACCGCCGCGTCGTTCACGGCGAGGAACCTCAGCGTGTCGAGGTCGTATACCCACATCGGATGCGGGTTGGCCATGAACAGACGGCGATACAGATGTTCGGTGCGCGAAAGCGCGTCTTCGGCCGACTTGAGGTCGGTCACGTCCTGCAGCGTGCCGTAGCCGCGCATCGCGGTCCCGTCGACGTCGCGCTCCGTCTCCAGCCGCGTGCGGACCCACTTGGTGCGGCCGTCGTCCAGTTCGAGCCGGCCGACGAGCTCGAGCGGCGCATGGTCGCGCAAGCGCTGCGCATAAGCGGCGGTCAGCGTTTCGCGGTCTTCCGGGTGCATGCGGGCGATCACCGCCTCGTTCGACGGCGGCATGGCAGGATCGAGTTCCAGAATCCGGTAGATCTCGTCCGACCACATCATGGCGCCGGTCGTGAAGTCGGTCTCCCAGTTGCCGACATGGGCAACGCGCTGCGCCTCGCGCAGACGGCGCTCGCTCGCCGCGTGCGCGCTTTCGGCCGCGTCGCG
>JAAFGU010000323.1 GCA_010365205.1 Aromatoleum sp.
CGGCGCGACGGCGGCAAACAGGGCGACCAGCGCCGCGCAGGCGGCGGCTATGAATGGGGAGCACAGACGATGCGTCATGGGGCGTGACCTCTGGACGAAACTGGAAAAGGCGGGGAAATCGACGGGACGACCGCGCTTGCCGCTAACGGCGCGCAACGGAGTAGGCGATCTGGCGGACCGTCGCCGCGGGCACCTCGCCCAGCACGGTGACGATCTGGTCGTCGAACTGGCGAACGTAGACATTCATGCCGGCCTGCTGGAGCATGCCGGTAGCGCGCGCTGTCGCGCCCACCGGTTCCACGAACACGGACACCGCCGCGAGCCCGTCGGAAAACACGAGGTGCGCAACGCGCGCCCGCTTGCCGCGCAGCGCGCGAAAGCCCTCGACGCTCTTGACGAAACCCGGCGGCAGTTTGTCCACCGTCCAGCCGGTGTCCGTCAGGTCGACGTCCCGCGGTCCGGTGTCGACCACGGTCCAATCCGGCGGTGACGGCGGCCACGATGGCTTTACCATGTCGCGGTCGACCCGTGCGCCGAGCACGACGTCGGTGAACGTGAACTGTTCGACGACTTCGTTCTTCTCGTTGATGATCCGCGCCTTGAGCAGGAGACCGGTGCCGATCTCCGCCCAGAACTTGTGGGCGTAGCGCAGACCGTCCTTCGGCTCGAACACGTAGGCCTGCGTCTCCATCCCCGCCACGCGGCCGGTCTCCGCCTTCTGGAACTCGTAGAACTCGGTGAGTGATTTCAGTTGCAGCGGCGACAGCGACGGAAACGCGTTGCGGAACGTTCGCGGCTCGATGCGGACGACCCTTGCGTCCGGGTAGAAGCAGCGCACCTCGCCGTGGCTCCTGATCACCTCGCGCGCAGGGCCGTCGAGGTTGACCAGCTTCTCGGTCTCCACGCCCATGTCATTCATGTGGACGAGCCGCGACGTTTCCACCCGTCCGCCATGCTGGTAGACGATCGTCCCGGTGTAATTGAGCTTGCGCGCCGCCAACGCCGCCCGATCGAGCCACTCCGTGCCTTCATCGGCGCGCACCAGCGGCGCGGCCGAGAGCAGCGTCAGCGCGAGCAGAATCTCGGCAATCGGCGAATGGAGCGACCGGGCCGCGGTCATGCCACCTCCATCGGCCGCGCGTGAAGCGTGCGCCCGCCCGCGTTAGGGTCGGCCATCGGGGCCTTGCGCCGCCGCGGCGCGCAGGTACGGACCGACACCCTGGATCTGCGCCGTCGGCGAATACTCCTGGTGCGCAATCAGATAGTCCGCGGGAACCGCCTGCGGACCCACGAGCGCAGAGCGGACGCTGCCGGCCTCCCGCGCCTTCGCCATCACCGTGGGTTGCACGTCGAGCGTGCCGACCGCGACCCAGCCAACCACCGCCACTGCCGCGACCGTGGCCGCCGCCGCCCAGGCGAAGGATGCCGTACGCCCCTGACGGGTTCGTGGCGCCAGCACCGTGGGCTCGGCAGCGAGCCGCGCCGAGAATCGTCGGGAAAATCCCGGCGTGCAGCGGTCGGTGCCGCGCAGCGTGTCGCCGATGACGTGGTAGCACATCCATGCGGACATGCCCTCCGGGTGCTTCAACTGCCCGCATACGATCTCGACGTGTTCGTCGTCGAGCTCGCCATCCATCAGACGCGAAATCTCCTCGCCCATCACCATCTCCGGTCCTTGTCCGTCCCCAGCAGCGGCCGCAAATCCGCTGCAATCGCGTCCCGCGCCCGGAAGATCCGGGAGCGCACCGTGCCAATCGGACAATTCATCACGTTGGCAATCTCTTCGTAGCTCAGGCCCTCGATCTCGCGCAGCGTGATCGCGGTCCTCAGGTCCTCCGGCAGCGCTTCCATCGCCTTGTTGACGACGGCCGCGATCTGCTTGCCCTCCAACTCGCTCTCGGGCGTGCTGGTGTCGCGCAGCGCGTCCGCATCCTCGAAATTTTCCGCGTCCTCGAGGTCGACGCCGGTCGTCGTCGGCGCGCGACGCCCGAGCGCGACCAGGTAGTTCTTCCCCGTGTTGATCGCGATCCGATACAGCCACGTGTAAAACGCACTATCGCCGCGAAACGAAGGCAGCGCGCGATAGGCCTTGATAAAGGCTTCCTGCGTCACGTCCTCGACTTCCGCGGGGTCGCGCACCAGCCGCGACAATAGCCGCCCCAACTTGCGCTGGTATTTTATGACCAGCAGCTCGAACGCGCGCTTGTCGCCTCGCTGGGCACGCTCGACCAGCTGCTGATCGACTTCACGATCACCCATCTACGGGCTGTCCCTGATTCGAATCGTTGTTATGCCCGCCGAACGGCAGGCGCGGCGGCCGCCGGTGCTGCGGGTCCCGCTCGAGCCTTCGCGTCGAACCTGACCATCCCGGGGCGCTTTTGCTGCGCGCGCTTGCTCCGCTAGACCGCCGCACGGGCCTTAAGTTCAACGGTGACCAGGTGCTCACCGGGCAGACGAGCGTACGTGATGGGCCTCGCCGACGACTCGCGCGGCGACTTTGTCCAAGACAACTGCCGGCCGCACAACGCCCGTCACCGTGCCGCGAACGTTGCGCACCGACGGCATGTGCCAGTCCGCCAGTTCCGCGCGCTGCTCGGCGTCGAGCAAGCCGAGTTGGTCCATTACCTCGACGGTCGCCGGATGCAACCCGCGCTTGCCACCGTCGATGACCTTGACCACGATGCCGATGCCCTTGCTGCGAATGCCAATCGCCTGCACACCCTCGGCGCCGATCTTGGCCACCCAATCGCCTCGGCCAGCGCGCGTCAGCGCCAGGTCGTTGCGGCCCTCGCCGGACACCATCTCGGGATGAGCCGTCATCGCGTCGGCAAGGCGACGCGGCGCATCGCCGTAGCGCACATCATCCGAATCTGCGGCAAGGCGGGCGAACGCCAACGCCAACCGGGCGAGCGGAACCGCGTAATTCGGTGCCGAGCAGCCGTCGATCCCGCCCATCAATTCGGACTCGGCGCTCGCCGTGAAATGGGCGACCGCCTCACGCACCGCCTGCTGCAACGGATGGTCCCACGCAAGGTAGTCGCCCTTGGGCAGACCGCACTGGACGCAGTAAGCCAGCATGCCGCTGTGCTTGCCCGAGCAGTTGTGCGCCAACGGCGAATAGGGCGGCGGCGGCGGCACGTCGCCGCGCGCTTCGAAGTAACCGGGCGCGTGGCTCCCACATTGGAGGTCGGCAACGGTGTTCCCCGCGCGCGCCAGCATGTCGGCCACTGCCGCGACGTGACGCGGCTCGCCGGAATGGCTGGCGCAAAGCAGCGCCATTTGCTGCGGCGTGTAGCCGAAGCGCTCGATACCACCCGCCGCGACAAAGGGCATCGCCTGAAACGGCTTCAGCGCGCTGCGCGTCATTGTCATGACGTTCGGGTCGCCGGCGGCGTGCAGCAGATTGCCGTCGCGGTCGACGACGGCGACC
>JAAFGU010000324.1 GCA_010365205.1 Aromatoleum sp.
CGCGGCGCCGTGTGCAGGAGCCGCGCGAGCTCCCCGTAGGTGCGCGACTCGCCGACGGGAATCGCCGACAGCTCGTGCCGGACCCGCTGCCGGAACGGGGTGCCCGCGGGTGCCAGCGGGAGCGTGAAGCGGAATTGCGGGTCGGCAAGCCAGCATTCGAGCTGCCGGACGACGCGCTCCGCCAGCGCACCGGTGGGCGCCTGCGCGCGTCCGGTTGTCGGCAGGTATTCGATTCCCGTCACCCGATCGGCCGCAGTGCGGATGCCGAGCAGCGCGAACGGCGTTTTCATTTTCGCCGCGTAGGGAGGGACCGCGCCTGCTGCGTCCTGCGTCCGCCGGTTCATCGCTAGCCCAGTTTCATCTGCCGCGGCAGGTAGGTCACCAGCTGTGGAAAGTACCAGATCAGCAGTACAGCCGCGATCATCAGGAAGAACATCGGCAGCGCCTGCCGGGCGATCCACGTGATCTGCCGATTCGTCATCCCCTGCAGCACGAACAGGTTGAAGCCGACCGGCGGCGTGATCTGCGCCATTTCGACGACCAGCACGACGAAGATGCCGAACCACAGCAGATCGATGCCGACTGCCTCGACGGTGGGCAGGATTACGCCCATCGTCAGCACGACCATCGAGATGCCGTCGAGGAAGCAGCCGAGGATGATGTAGAACACCATGAGCGCCAGGACGAGCGCAAACGGCGACAGCCCGAGGCCGCCGATCCACTCGGCGAGATGGCGCGGCAATCCGATGTAACCCATCGCCAGCGTAAGGAATGCGGCGCCGGCCAGGATCAGCGCGATCATGCAATACAGCCGCGTCGCGCCCATCAGGCTGTCGCGGAACGTCGACCACGACAGCGACCCCTGCGTCGCCGAGATCGCGAGCGAACCGACGACGCCGAACGCCGCCGCTTCGGTGGCGGTCGCGACGCCGACGTAGATCGATCCGAGAACCAGCCCGATCAGCAGCATGACCGAAATCAGGTGCCGCGACGCGTAAAGCTTCTGCGTGAACGTCGTGCGCTCGGTCGCGGCGGGAATCGCGGCAGGGTGCAGCAGCGCCCAGACGACGATATAGCCGGAGAAAAGCGTTGCCAGCATCACGCCGGGAATCACGCCGCCGATGAAGAGTTGCGCGATCGAGACGTTGGCGCTGACGCCGTAGACGATCATGATGATCGACGGCGGGATCAGCAGGCCGAGGGTGCCGGCGCCGGCCAGCGTGCCGATGGTGATGGCCTCGGGATAGCCGCGCCGCTTCAGCTCCGGCAACGTCATCTTGCCGATGGTCGCGCAGGTCGCCGCCGACGAGCCCGATACCGCGGCGAAGATGGTGCAGCCGATGATGTTCGTGTGCAGCAGGCGGCCCGGCACGCGCTCGAGCCAGGGCGCGAGGCCGCGGAACATGTCGTCGGACAGCCGCGTGCGGAACAGGATTTCGCCCATCCAGACGAACAGCGGCAGCGCGGTCAGCGTCCACGACGACGACGTGCCCCAGATCGTCACCGCCATCGCGTCGCCCGCCGGCCGCGACGCGAAAAGCTCCATCCCGATCCACGCGACGCCGGACAGCGCGAGGCCGATCCAGACGCCGCTGCCCAGCAGCGCGAACAGCGCAACGATCAGCAGCGTGGTGATCAGGGCGTCCATCAGGGCGCGAACCCGGTCGCGATCATTCGTGGTGCAGCGCTTCGGCCGGCGCCACAACGTGGCGTCGTCCCCTGAGTCCGAGCACGAATTCGTCGACGAACGCGATCAGCATGACGATCGTGCCGGCCGCCATCGTGAGTTGCGGCAGCCACAGTGGCGTCGCGTCGCTCGCCGTCGAGATATCGTTGAACTGCCAGGACTGGAACGCGAGCCGCGTGCTGTAGTAGGCGAACAGGCCCGCCAGCAGCGTCGCGGCGCCGAGGGCCCAGATCTCGAGGCCGCGGCGACCGGGCGCACCCACGTGTTCGAGGATCAGCGTCACGCGGATATGCTCGCCGCGCTTCAACGTGTGGGCGAGCGCGAGGAAACCGGCCGCCGCCATGCAATAGCCGGCGTAGGCATCGGTACCCGGCACGTGGAAATTGAGCAGTCTCCCGGCGATGCCGAGCAGCACCATCGCCAGCGTCCCGATCAAAAACAACGCCGCCAGATAGCCGGCGGCGTTGTAGAGCGAGTCGAGAAAACGGCGCATCACATCGCGCGGTACGCGTCGATCACCTTGCGGCCGTCGTCGCCGGCCTTGCGCAGCCATTCGGCCAGCATGAAATTGCCGACCTTGCGCAGGTCGGCGGTCAGCTGCTCCGGTGGCGGGAGGATGTTCATACCCTTAGCCTTCAGCTGCTCGACGTACCAGCCGCTCGTCTCCTCCGATTTTTTCCAGCCACGCGTCTCCGCCTCGGCCGCCGCCTTGAGCAAGGCCGCCTGCGTCGGCTTGTCTAGGGCGTCGAACGCCTTCTGGTTGACGATTACCGCGTTCTTCGGCAGCCACGCCTGCGTGTCGTACCAGTTCTTGATGTGCTCGTAGGTCTTCGAGTCGTAACCGGTCACAGCCGAGGACATGTAGGAGTCGATCACGCCGGTGGCGAGCGCCTGCGACACCTCCGCCGCCTGCACGGTGACCGGCTGCGCAGCGACCAGCTCGGCAATCTTCGCCGTGGCCGGGCTGTACGCGCGCCACTTCAGGCCCTTCATGTCGGCGACGCTCGACAGCGTGCGCTTGGTGTAAATGCCCTGCGGCGGCCACGGCACGGCGAACAGCAGCTTCATGCCCTGCTTCGCCAGCCGCTCGTCCAGCGTCTTGCGCGACGCCTTGTAGAGCTTGAGCGATTCGGCATAGGACGCGGCGAGGAACGGAATGCCGTCGACGCCGTAGAGCGGATCCTCGTTCTCGTAATTGACGAGGAGGATCTCCCCCGCCTGCGCCTGGCCGCCCTGGACCGCACGCTTGATTTCCGGCGCCTTGAACAATGACGCGTTGGCATGGACCTGGATCTTCAGCTTGCCGGCGGTGCTCTTGTCGACGTCGCTGGCGAACTGCTGGATGTTTTCCGTGTGGAAATTGTTGGCTGGATAGGCGGTCGGCATGTCCCATTTGGTCTGGGCGGCGACGGGCAACGCGAAGGCGAGCGCCGCGATCGCGGCGAATGCGGACAGGCGGGTCATGGGGCTCTCTTGACGGGAGACTGATGTCGGAAGGGGCGGCGACGGCGGGTGCCGCGACGGCCGATATTTACCACAAATCGCGTGCGGCGTGGCGGATCGGCGTCCCGTGGCGCCAGCGCGGAACCAACCGATCAGCGGTGCCGCCGGGAACGCGAATGTCCCCGCGCAGCCGACGTCGCCGGCGACGCGCGGGAACGCGGTGTCGAGCATCAGGATGCCCAGGGCGGACAGGGCGGCGACTCGCGGATGACGGGGCCGCGCGCGGCGGCGGAATGCGTA
>JAAFGU010000325.1 GCA_010365205.1 Aromatoleum sp.
GACCATCGCCAGCCGTTGGAGGGCGGTCGCGACGGGTGCCGCGCGGTGCGGCGGATCACCTGCGGGCAGCAGGCGCACCGCCGACAGCGCGAGCGCCGCGCGCACTTCGCGCGCGAGTTCGAGATGACCGTCGTGGATCGGGTCGAAGGTTCCGCCGAGGAGGCCAAGCGGGTGCGGACGATCGCTGTTCATTGCGCGCTAATCTTCGCGCCGCGGCGCGGCGTTTGCCGCCCGCGCCGTTGCGGGACAGAACGAGCGGGATGGCGACGATTCCATTCGCGATTCTAGCGTTTCGCGGGGCGTAGCAGGGCGGCATCCGGAAACCGCGCGTCGGCGGCGCGCATCAGAAGCGCGATTCGGGCCCGGCAAGAAACGCGACCTCCTCCGGGGTCGACGCGCGGCCGAGAATCGCGTTGCGGTGCGGATAGCGGCCGAAGCGGCGGACCACCGCCGCGTGCCTGGCCGCCCACTCGAGCGGCGCCGCGAGTCCGGTGTCGTCCCTAAGGCGCGCGAACAGCGCCAGCGAGCGCTGCTGCATCGCCGCGTCTTCGCTGTGCTCGAATGGCATGTAGAGGAACCAGCGCTCGTAACCGTCGAGCCGGTGGTCAAGCCCGCGGTCCATGCCCGCGTCCACGACCGCGGCGGCGGTCGCCAGCGCGCGCGCGTCGCCTGCGAAAGCGCGCGGCGTATCACGAAAGACGTTGCGCGTGAACTGATCGAGCAGCAGGATCAACGCCAGCGCGCCGCGCGGATGCGCAGTCCAATCGGCGTAGCCGCTGCCCTCATTTGCGTCGACCGTCGGGTCAACCGCCGCCTCGACCGCCATGCCGAAGCGCGCCCGGATCGCGGCGTCGAAAGCGGCGTCCTTGCGGAACCACGCGTCGCGGGCCGCGTGCGGCGGCGGCCCGTACCAGAAGTCGAGAATGTCGGCGGCAAGCGGGCTCATCCGCTCTGGTATAGTCGAGCGTCACGCGTCGCGCAAGAGGCGCGTGTTTTTTTCCCGCCCCGGCCTTCGATGCAAACGTCCCGTCGCGACATCTTTCTGCTCGCCTGCTGCCAGGGCTTGCTGCTCATCAATGCGGCGGGTCTGATCTCGATGAGCGCGCTGATCGGCTATTCGCTGGCCGAGAACAAGGCGCTCGCCACGCTCGGCGCGACCACCTACGTGCTCGGATCGGCGGTGTCGACGATGCCGGCGTCGCTCTGGATGGGTCGTGTCGGCCGCCGTCGCGGCTTCATGGCCGGCGCCGCGATCAACATCCTCGGCTGCACGCTCGCGGCTTTCGCGCTGTGGCTGCACAGCTTCGCCCTGTTCTGCGTGGCGACGGCCATCATCGGCATCTATAACGCGATCGGACTGCAATACCGCTTCGCCGCCGCCGAAGTGGCGGCTCCCGAGTTTCGGGCGAAGGCAATCTCGCTGGTGCTGGCCGGCGGCATCGTCGGCGGATTCATCGGCCCCGCGTCGACGCAGGTGGGGCGGGATCTGTTCGCGACGCCGTTCCTCGGTTCGTTCCTGATTCTCGCGGCGTTCGCGCTGGTCGCGATTGCGGTCCAGTCGCTCGTGCGCGTGCCGCTGCCCACGCCCGAGGAGCGCGCCGGCGGCGGCCGGCCTTTGCGGGCGATTGTTCGGCAACCCGTATTCATCGTCGCCGTGCTCGCCGCCGCGCTCGGCTACGGGATCATGAATCTGCTGATGGTGGCCACGCCTCTTGCGATGAACTTCTGCAGCCACCCCTACGCCGCGGCCGCGCTGGTCATCCAGTGGCACGTCGTCGGCATGTACGCGCCCGGATTTGTCACCGGTTCGCTGATCAAGCGGTTTGGCGCGTTGAAGGTGATCCTCGCCGGCGTCGCGCTCGTCGCCGGCTGCGTCGCCGTCGCGCTCAATGGCAACACGGTCGGCCATTTCGTCGCCGCGCTGGTGCTGGTCGGCATCGGCTGGAATTTCATGTACACCGGCGGCACGACGCTGCTCATCTCGAGCTACCGCCCCTCGGAGAAGGCGAAGACGCAGGGCGCCAACGACTTCATCGTGTTTGCGACGATGCTGATCTCGTCGTTGTCGTCCGGTGCGCTGGTCTCGCTCGCCGGATGGGAGCGGATGAACGCCGTGGCGCTGCCGGTGCTGGCGGTCGTGGTGCTGGCAGTGGGCTGGCTTACGTGGCTGCGCGCGCAGGGACGCGGCGGCGCCGTGCACCCTTAGACGCCGGTCAGGACCCGACCTTCACCCCGCGCCAGAAGGCGACGTACCCGGCGATCTGACTCGCGGCGTTTTTCGGTTCAGGGTAGAACCACGCGGCGTCCCTGTTGACGGCGTCGCCGGCGACGACATCGTAGTAGCTGGCCGTTCCTTTCCACCCGCACACCGTGTGCGTCGCGCTGTCGCGAAAATGCTCGCGGCGGATCGCGACGGGCGGAAAGTAATGGTTGCCTTCGACGACGACGGTTGCGTCGCTCTCGGCGATGACGACGCCATTCCAGACGGCCCGGGTCATGCCGGTTCCTTTGCGTCGGGGCCGGCGGATCCGGTGCGGAATTTCCAGTAGACCGCATCGACCTGCTTGCCGTGCGCGGACTTCAAATGCGCCTTGAGGGCTTCGCCCAGCGCGAACGAGCCCGGCAGGTCGCGCCCCGAACGCACGAACACGACGGCACGGTCGTCGTCGAGGACAAGCGAGCGTACCTGCGTCTGCGTATCGCGCGCCGCGAGCCACCGCTCGGCCGCCCGGTCAAGTGCTGGGTCGGATATGTCGATCAGCAACCGGCGGTTGATCGCGGCCAGGAACACCGCCATCAAGCCGAGGAGCGCGCCGACGGCGACCGCCACCGCCGCGTCGAACTCCGGGTGCGGCCCCCACGCATGCGAGACGCCGGCGACGAGCAGCGTCAGCAGGATGCCGATCAGCGCCACCGCGTCTTCGAGCAGCACGGCGAGGACCGTCACGTTGTTGCGGCTCTTCTTCAGGCCGGCCACGCCGCCGATTTCCTTCAGCGCGACGCGAAACGTCCACGCTTCGAGCGCCAGCGCCAACAGCAGCAGACCGACGACCAGCAGAGTGAACGGTTCGGCTGCTTCCGGATGCAGCCACGCATTGACGCCGTGATAAATGTTGATCCCGCAACCGATGAAAAAGACGCTGACGGCCGATACCAGCGCCCAGAAGAATTTTTCCTGGCCCCGTCCGAACGGGTGCATGCGGTCCGGTCCGCCTTCGCCGCGAACTTCGCCGACCTTGAGCAGGATCTGATTGCCGACGTCGGCGAGCGAGTGGATCGTCTCGGCGAATAGCGTCGGCGAACCCGTGACGAACCAGCCGAACCCCTTCGATGCGGCGATCGCCGTATTGGTGACGATCGAAATCGTGACCGACGACGACATGGGCTATGCGGGAGTCGGCCGGGGGCGGAGCTTGCCGACGGCGCGAC
>JAAFGU010000326.1 GCA_010365205.1 Aromatoleum sp.
ACCCGGCCTCGAACGCGGACGGCGCGAAATACACGCCGGCATCGAGCATCGCGTGGAAGAACCGGTTGAAGCGCGCCTTGTCGGCCGCCATCACCGCGTCGTAGGTGTCAGGGATCGTCGCGGCGAAATAGAGGCCGAACATCCCGCCGATCGACTGCGCGACGAACGGCACGCCGGCCGTCTTCGCCGCGGCCGTCAGCCCGTCGGTCAGCGACTTCGTCGTCGCGCCGAGCCGGTCGTAGAAGCCGGGCGCCTCGATTTCCCTGAGCGTCGCGAGACCCGCCGCGACGGCGACCGGATTGCCCGACAGCGTCCCGGCCTGGTACACCGGGCCGAGCGGGGCGATCTTTTCCATGATCGTGCGCCGGCCGCCGAACGCGCCGACCGGCATGCCGCCGCCGATCACCTTGCCAAGCGTCGTCAGGTCCGGCGTGACGCCGGTGAGGCCCTGGACGCCGCGCGGATGGACGCGGAAACCGGTCATCACCTCGTCGAAGATCAGCACCGCACCGTGCGCGTCGCAGACGCGCCGCAACCCCGGGAGAAAGTCGGGGCGCGGCATGACGAGGTTCATGTTGCCGACGATCGGCTCGACGATGATGCACGCGATCTCCGCGCCCTGCGCGGCGAACGCTGCCTCGACCGCGGCGAGGTCGTTGTACGGCAGCACCATCGTCTCGTTGGCGATGGCGGGCGGCACGCCGGCCGACGACGGCTGCCCGAACGTCAGCGCGCCGGAGCCCGCCTTCACCAGCAGGCTGTCGCCGTGGCCGTGATAGCAGCCTTCGAACTTGACGACCTTGCTGCGGCTCGTGAATCCGCGCGCGAGCCGCAGCGCCGACATCGTCGCCTCGGTCCCCGACGACACGAGCCGCACCAACTCCAGCGACGGCAGCAGGCGCACCAGCGTCTCCGCCATCTCGATCTCGATCTCGGTGGGCGCGCCGAACGACAGGCCCTTGGGCGCGGCCTCGACGACAGCGCGCACGACGGCCGGATGCGCGTGGCCGAGAATCGCCGGTCCCCACGACCCGACGTAGTCGATGTACCGCCTGCCGTCGGCGTCCCACAGATACGCGCCCTCTCCGCGCTCGAAAAAACGCGGCGTGCCGCCGACGGAGCGAAAGGCGCGGACCGGCGAGTTGACCCCGGCGGGAATGGTGCGCTGGGCGCGGGCAAACAGTTCTTCGTTGCGGTTCATCGTGGGTGGGGGCGCTGTGGGAAGGTGGATCGGCCCGCGGTCGGGGACGGCTCGCCCGGGGTGTGGTTCGAGGCTGCGGCGCGCGGGAGCAAGGATAAGCCGTCCGCGACCTGGATCAAAGCTTCGGATGGCGGAAGAACGCGAATTCCTCGGCGAACAACTCGTTGATCGCGGCGATATGGCGCATCGACAGGACGTCGATCGGGCGCGCGCGGTAATTGCCGCTCTTGACGTGCGGCAGCGCCGGGGGCGGTCCCGGCACGCCCAATCGCTTGATGAGGCCGGCGAAATCGTCGGCGAGTGCGTCGAAGCGCAACGCGTCGACCGCGAGCTCGCCGTTCGCGCGGCGGTAGCGGTCGATGTTGCGGCACTGGAGGATCGCACCGTCGCGGATCAACTGGTCGAGCGCCAGCCGCGTCTTCTCGACGTCGAAGCTGAGCGGCTGACCCTGGCGATACTCGGGAGCATTCAGCATCCAGTGCGCCAGCGAGATCGCCTTCTCGTACGGACTGCGTTCCACGCAGATCACCTTGTATGCGTCGAGCGACGATTCGAGCCTGCGCTCGACCTCGGCCAGCGGCATGTGGTTCCAGAAGCGCAGCGCGGTGCGCGGCATCTCGATCTCGTGCAGGCGCTCGCGCTCGGTCTGCCGGATTCGCGCGACGTACTCCTGCTCCGTCGCAAGCTCGACGGCAAAATTGCGCGGAGGATGCCCGGCGTCGACGCGGAGCTTCTCGTCGACCGGGCTCATCGGCGTGACGATGTCGTCGGGGCCGCAGATGGCCGACAGCGCGATCTCGACGCTGGTGCCCGCGACCTTCATGCCCTTGACGAAGACGAACCGGTGCCGGCGCGACAGAATCATCTTGCGCGCTCGGTGCTTCGCCGCCGCGTTGTCGCCGCCATCGTCCGTCCGCTGCGCATCGTGCCGCCCGGTCCGCCGCGATTCTCAGAGCGTCGGGTAGCCGAAGAACGCGAACTCCTCCCGGAACAGGTCGTTTATCGCCGCGATCTGGCTCATCGACAGCACGTCGATCGGGCGCGCGGTGTAATTTCCTGCCTTCGCGTGCGGCAGCACCGGGCACGGCGGTGGAATGCCGAGGCGTTTCATCCATTCCGCAAAATCATCCTCTAGCGCGTCGAAACGCATTATCTTCACCGCGAGTTCGCCGTTCGCCCGTCGATACCGGTCTATGTTCCGGCAGCGCAGGATCGCTCCATTCGCGATGATGATGTCGAGCGCCCTTCTCGTTTCGTTGAGGTCGAACCGCATCGGCCGTCCGCGCCCGTAGGCGGTGCCCTGTGCAGACCAGTTCGCGAGCGAGATCGCCTTCGCGTACGGATTCCGTTCGACGCAGACGACGGCGTATCCGTCGAGCGGGACCGCCACTTTCAGCTCGATCTCGGACAGCGGCATGTGGTTGTAGAAGACCAGCGTCTGCGGCGGCAGTTCCTCTGCTTGCAATCGGCCCGGCGCGCACTCGCGGATCCGCCGCTCGTAATCGAGCTCGATCGCGCGCGAGGACGCGTAGTTTCGCGGCGGGTGCCCGCGCTCGATTCGCGGTCTGTCGTCGATCGGGATCACCGGCGTCACGATGTCGTCGGGGCCGCAGATGCCGGACAGCGCAATCTCGACACTGGTCCCGCCGACTTTGGTGCCCTTGACGAAGATGAAGCGGTGCCTGTGCGACAGAATCATTGCCTTGCGGCCATCACCGGCAAAAAGGCGCATGGCGCGACCGTGCGTTTCAGGAAGGCGCCCGTGGGGCGATGCGGGGGCTGCCGCCGACTCTCGTTATAATATCAACAATCGCCCCGAGAACGCCTTCCCGCTCGCGACTGTCCCTTTCCGCCCATGCCGGCCGCGCCCCCGGCCACGCCTCACGTATGGTCGATTCCGACCCAGGTCAGCCGAATTCGGCGCGCAATCTCGCCAGCGCAACGCAATTGCACGCGCGTGGCGAGCTCGACGACGCCGCGCGCATCTACGAGGAGCTGTTGCAGCGAACGCCCGGCAGCGCGCCGCTTTTGACTTCGCTCGGGCTGCTCCGTATGCAGCAAGGCCGCCTCGATGACGCCATGGCGCTCGTCGATCGCGCGCTCGCCGTCGATCCCGCCGCCGCCGAGGCGCACGGATGGCGTGGCGAGATCCTGCGCCGGCAGCGCGCCCTCGAACCGGCAATCGACGCGTTCCGCGCGGCGCTCGC
>JAAFGU010000327.1 GCA_010365205.1 Aromatoleum sp.
GTCGTCTGCGCGGTGCTGATCGCAGATTGCCTCCCGGTCCTGCTCGCCAGCCGCGCCGGCACTGCCGTCGGCGTCGCGCATGCCGGATGGCGCGGGCTCGCCGCCGGAGTCGTCGAATCGACGGTCGCCGCATTGGCCGGACTGGGCGTCGAAGCTCGCGAACTCGTCGCATGGCTCGGACCGGGGATCGGCCCGGCGGCGTTTGAAGTGGGCGCCGACGTCGTCGACGCCTTCTGCGCAGGGGACCGCGGAGCGGCCGCGTGCTTCGCGCCGCTGCGCGAGGGCAAATGGCACGCCGATCTCGCGTCACTGGCAAGACGCAGGCTGCGCGCAGCGGGCGTCACCCGGATCGCGGGTGGCGGTTTTTGCACGCATACCGATGGCGCGCGCTTCTTCTCGTACCGGAGGCAGCGCGCATCGGGCCGGATGGCAGCGCTGGCGTGGCTCGACCGGGACGGCGTATGATGCAACCCTGTTGCAAACCGCGCTGACGGCGAAGCAGCACCGCGGCTCGCCCTCTCATCCGAATCAGATCCTGTTAGCGCTAACTTGACTCCTCTTGCCCACATCGTCGCTGCCACGCTGGCCGGCGGCGTGCTCGCAACGATGGCCGCCGCCGGGACGCTGGCGCTGCATCCGTCATGGGTCTCGCGGCTGGTCTCGTTCGCGGTCGGCGCGCTTCTGGGCGCCGTGTTCCTCGAACTGCTGCCGCACGCGCTCGAGACCGGCAGTGCCCAGCGCGTGATGATCACGGTACTTGTGGGGCTGCTCGCTTTCTTCCTGCTTGAAAAACTCGTGCTGTGGCGCCATGCGCACGGTCACGGCGAGCACCGCGACGACGCCGAAGAAACCGAGCACGAGCACGCTCTGCACGCGATCGGAGGGGGAGACCAGGGACGCTCGGGGCTGATGATCCTGATCGGGACCAGCGTGCACAATTTCTGCGATGGCGTCGTGATTGCCGCGTCGTTCCTCGCCGACACCGCGCTCGGGATCGCGGCGACCGTTGCGATCGTCTCGCACGCGGTGCCGCAGCAAGTCGGCGACTTTGCGGTGCTGATGCATTCGGGCTACCGGCGGCGGCGCGCGTTCGCCTACAACGTCGCCGTGGGTCTCGCCACGCTTGCGGGCGGTCTCGCCGGTTACTACGCGCTCGCCGACATGAAGCAGGCGCTGTCGACGGTGCTCGCCATCGCGGCCGCCAGCCTGCTGTACGTCGCCGTCGCCGACCTGATTCCGAGCCTGCATCGGCGCCCGGAGCCGCTCGAGACCGTGCGGCAGCTAGCGTTGATCGGACTCGGCGTCGCCGTCATTGCCTCCGCGCACGTGTTGCTCGAGCCCTGAACGGGCGTGCCGCTGCCTTGCCCGCGCGCGCCGCGCGGCCAACCAAACCCAGAGCAAGACGGGCGCGAGTCCGGCGCCCGCGAACAGTGCCAGCCCGCCGGTCAGCGTCACCGACGTCAGCGCCATCATGCCGATGACGTACAGCCAGGCGAGGATCACGATATGCACGGGAGGGTATGCGCAGGAGTGCGGCGCGCGATTTGTGCGAAGCGGGGGCGCCACGATACCATCTCAGCGTTGGCCGCCCGCCCGCAATGGTCGGGTATTCGCCGTCGCGCTCCCTTTCGCCGAGGTCGTCCGTGAACCCGCACGCCGCTCCCCCCGAAAACCAACCTTGGCTCGAGCTCGCGGGACGCTGGCAGCAGATTGGACAGGAGTGGACCAATTGGTGGACGCATGCTGGATCCGGTGCCGCGGCGATCGGTACCGGCGTCGGCGCCTGCCCCGCGATGCCATCGCCACCTGCGGGCCTGGTCCCCGACACTGTCGATCCGGACGTCCTGTCGAAGCTCAATGCCAAATACCAGCCGCGGATTCAGGCGCTGTGGACAGCCGCACAGGCCGCGTTGGTTTGCGCCCCCGACGGCCAGGCGCAGATTGCCAACGTCGTCGAATCGCCTCCGGGCGACCGCCGGTTCGCCGCACCGGAATGGAGCGCTCTCCCGTTCTTCGCGCTGATGAAACAGAGTTATCTGCTCAACGGTGAGTATCTGAACGAGCTCGCGGCACTCGCCCCGGTGCCCGAGCCCGACCGGAAGCGCTTGGCGTTCATGACTCGACAGTACGTCGACGCGATGGCGCCGACGAACTTCCCCGCGACGAATCCCGAGGTGCTCAAGCGCGCCGTCGCCACCGAAGGTGCCAGCCTCGCGCAGGGACTCGCGAATCTGATGGCGGACGCGCAGCGCGGCCGCATCTCGATGAGCGACGAACGCGCCTTCGCCATAGGCCGCAATCTGGCGGTCACGCCCGGCGACGTCGTGTTCCGCAGCGACCTGATCGAGTTGATCCAGTACGCGCCGACGACGAAGCAGGTGTTCCGCCGGCCGCTGCTGATCGTGCCCCCCTGCATCAACAAGTATTACATCCTCGACCTGCAGCCGCAGAACTCGTTCGTGCGCTGGGCGGTCGCCGAGGGTCATACGGTGTTCATGCTTTCGTGGCGCAATGTTCCGCCGGAACTCGGGCACCTGACCTGGGACGACTACCTGGAACAAGGTCCGCTGACGGCGATCCGCGTGGCGCGCGAGATCGCCGGCAGCGCAACGGTCAATGCGCTGGGCTTCTGCGTCGGCGGCACGCTGCTCGCGTCCGCGCTCGCGCTGCTCGCGGCGCGCAAGGACCGCTCGGTGGAAAGCACGACGCTGCTGACGACGATGCTCGATTTCGAGGATCCGGGGGAGATCGGCGTCTACATTTCGCGCGAGTTTCTCGCCTCGCGTGAATCGGCGCTGATGAGCGGCCAGCGCGTGCACGGCAGCGAACTCGCCGGCGCGTTCGCGAGCCTTCGCGCGAACGACCTCGTCTGGAATTACGTCGTCAACAACTACCTCAAGGGCGCCACGCCGCCGGCATTCGACCTCCTGCACTGGAATTGCGATTCGTCGAACCTGCCCGGCCCGATGTACGTCTACTATCTGAAGAACATGTATCTCGACAACCGGCTGCGCGAACCAGGCGCGCTGACGATGGCGGGGGAAACGATCGACCTCGGCCGGGTGACGATGCCGACGTACGTCTACGCTTCGCGCGACGACCACATCGTGCCGTGGCGTGCCGCGTACCGGACGACAGCGCTCTTCGGTGGCGACCTTGCCTTCGTCATGGGCGCCTCCGGCCACATCGCGGGCGTCGTCAATCCGCCGGAAAAGAAGCGCCGCAACTACTGGACCAACGATCTGCTGACCGACGACCCCGACGACTGGTTCGCGCGGGCGCATAGCATTCCCGGAAGCTGGTGGCCGCACTGGGCCGCGTGGCTCGAGCCCCACGGCGGCGCACGCAGGCCCGCGCCGCACGGCACCGGCAGCGACGACTATCCGCCGCTGGCGAGCGCCCCC
>JAAFGU010000328.1 GCA_010365205.1 Aromatoleum sp.
GCACGCGCCGATCGTAATAATGCCCCCAGCCGCAATCCTCCAGGCCTGCCTTCAGCAGAACCCGCTGCGACGCGAAGTTGTCCTTGTGCGTGACGCCGATGATGCGATCGAGGCCCAGGTCGTCGAACCCGTAGTCGACCAGCGCACACGCGCCTTCGGTCGCGAATCCTTTTTCCCATGCATCGTGCAGCAGCCGATATCCGACCTCCACGTCGACCGTCTTCGGTATGTATTTGAGGGTGAACCAGCCGATGTACGCGCCCGTATCACGGCGCGACGCGCGCCACGTTCCGAACCCCGGATACAGCGCGTAGACGCGCGGCACGCGCCTGATCGAAGCCGCGACATCGTCACGCGTGGAAAGACGCCCGTTTCCGATGTATCGCATGACGCGCGGATCGCGGTCGAGGCGGTACAGATCGTCGACGTCGCCGGCGACGAATTCGCGCAGGTCGAGTCGCAGCGTCTGCAGCCAGGGCGGCGGAGCCGGCTTGCCGCGGGCCGCGCGATTCACGCGAGTTCCCCCGACAGCAACGCGAGCTGCTCGGCCTGATGCTCCTGCGCCAGCGCGTCGCACAATTCGTCCAGATCGCCGTCCATGATCGCGTCGATCTTGTACAGCGTCAGGTTGATCCGGTGATCGGTGACGCGGCCCTGCGGAAAATTGTAGGTGCGGATGCGTTCGCTGCGATCGCCGGAGCCGATCAGGCTTTTGCGCATCGACGCTTCCTTTTGCTGCCGCTCGCGACGGTCGCGGTCGAGCAGGCGCGAAGCGAGCACCGACATCGCCTGCGCGCGGTTACGGTGCTGCGACCGATCGTCTTGGCACTCGACGACCAGCCCCGTCGGCAGGTGGGTGATCCGCACCGCGGAGTCGGTCTTGTTGACGTGCTGGCCGCCGGCGCCGGACGCGCGGAACGTGTCGATGCGCAAGTCGGCCGGATTGATCGCGATGTCGGCAACCGGGTCGGCCTCCGGCATCACGGCGACCGTGCACGCCGACGTGTGGATCCGCCCCTGCGCTTCGGTCTCGGGCACCCGCTGCACGCGATGGCCGCCGGACTCGAACTTGAGGCGCGAGTACGCGCCCCTGCCGACGAGGCGCAGGATCACCTCGCGGTAGCCGCCCAAATCGCTCGCCGACGCGGAGACCATTTCCACCTGCCAGCGATGGCGCTCGGCGAAGCGCGTGTACATCCGGCACAGACTGCCGGCGAACAGCGCCGACTCGTCGCCGCCGGTGCCAGCGCGGATTTCCAGGAACACGTTGCGGTCGTCGTTCGGATCGCCCGGGATCAGCATCCGCTGCAGGTCGGCTTCGAGTGCGGTCATCGTCGCCGTCGCGGACAGCCGCTCCTCCTCGGCAAATGCGCGCATCTCGAGCTCGCGCGCCATCTCGTCGGCGGTGGCGATGTCGCGTTCCGCCGCCAGGTATTCGCGGAAGCGCAGGACGACCGGGTCGATCTCGGCGCGTTCCCTTGTCAGCGAGCGATAACGGTCGAGGTCGCGGGTCACGTCTTCCGACGACAACATCGCATTCAGTTCATCGAGCCGCAGCGCCAGTTGGTCGAGCTTCAGACGGAGGGATGGCTTCATGTTTTTCGTGGTCCAATCGCGGCGGCCATTGAAGGCAGGACGCGGTCGAGTATCTTCTCGGGATGCCCGCGCGGGCGCAAGCGCCGGGGCCGGGGACGTGCCGCTCGCGACACGGGGAACGATGCAAGGCGGCGAGCGCCGAGAGTGTGGTGAGTCAGAAATTCGCTCGATAGTTCGCGGCGAATTTGACTGCCATGCTGCGTTGCTCGACCTCACCGTAGCGCGGGCTACGGTTGCGGTCTCGCGCCTTGCCTGACAGCCAAATCCACTCGCTCCTTTACCTTCGGAACTTCTGACTCACCACACTAATGTTCGTCGGGAATCTGGTAAATGCGCTGGAACAGCGCGACCAGCTCGGCGCGCTCGGCGTCGCCCGCCTGGTTCAGCGCCTGCGTTGGCGCGTGCAGGAACTTGCTGGTCAGACCGCGCGCGAGCGCCTCCAGAACCTGGTCGGGCGGCGTGCCGTTCTGCAGCAGTTTCTTCGCGCGCTCGAGCTCGGAGGCGCGCAATTGCTCGTGGTGGCCGTGGAACGCCGTGATCGTCGGCACGACGGCGCGGCCCTCGAGCCAGCGCAGGAAGCTGTGGGTCTGCGCGGCGATGATCTGCTCGGCCTGCACCACCGCCTCCTGGCGGATCTGGAGGTTGCCCTTGACGATGTTCGACAGGTCGTCGACGCTGTAGAGGAACACGTCGTCCAACTCCGCCGCCTCCGGCTCGACGTCACGCGGCACCGCAAGGTCGACGATGAACACCGGCGCGTGACGCCGCGCCTTGATCACGCGTTCGAGCAGGCCCTTGCCGAGAATCGGCAGCGTGCTGGCGGTGCAGGTGACGATGATGTCGAACTGCGGCAGCGCGTCGGGCATCTCGGTGAGCGTGATCGCCTGCGCGTTGAAGCGCTCGGCGAGTTGTCTGCCGCGCTCCATCGTCCGGTTGGCGATCGTGATCGACTTCGGGTTCTTCGCCGCGAAGTGGGTCGCGGTCAGCTCGATCATCTCGCCGGCGCCGATGAGCAGCAGCCGCTGGTCCGCGAGCGACGGAAAGATCCGTTCGGCGAGCTTCACCGCGGCGGCGGCCATCGAAATCGACGCGCTGCCGATGTCGGTCTGCGTCCGGACGTCCTTCGCGACGGCGAAGGTGCGCTGGAACAGGCGATTCAGAACCAGTCCCAGCGAGCCGGCGGATTCCGCGTCGCGCACCGCCTGTTTCATCTGGCCGAGAATCTGCGGCTCACCCAGCACCATCGAGTCGAGGCCGCTGGCAACGCGGAACGCGTGCGACACCGCCTTTTCCCGTGTCAACGTGTAGAGGTACGGCGCCAGCGAATCCTTGGGTACGTGATGGAAGTCTTCCAGCCACGCAATGACCGGCTGCGGCTCGGTCCCGTGGATGTAGAGCTCCGTCCGGTTGCACGTGGACAGGATCGCGGCTTCCTTGATCTTCGGCCGCGCCAGCAGGTCGCGCAGCGCATCCCCCATCGTATCCGGCGCGAACGTGACCAGCTCCCGCACGTCGAGCGGTGCGGTCGTATGGTTGAGGCCGAGGGCGTAAAGGGACATGGGGCTGCGGTCGCGTGCGCCATTTTAGCCTACCCGCCCGCCGCAGGCCGAACAAGACCTTGATTCCGGTCATGAAAACGTGAGCTTGGCCCGGTCCGCCGCCGCCTCCGGCGCGCGCAGGCGCGCGGCAAGCGCACCTCGGACGGTACGTCGGCACCGGCGGAGGTCCGGCGGACCCCTGACGCCTCAGCGCACCGGGCGCATTTCCGTCGCCAGATCGCACCAGTCGGGATTGCGCTCCTCG
>JAAFGU010000329.1 GCA_010365205.1 Aromatoleum sp.
CATCGCGCGGCAGGCCGGGGACACGCATGCGCGGATTTCGTGCTCGGCGATCGCGCGCGGCGCTCGCCGTCTACGCGCGCGGGCAGCTTCGGTGACGAGTGGGGCGCAATGGGGCGCCGGTTGTCGCGACGCGGACGGCAGTCGCGCCGCAACGTTTCCGTGCAACTGGTCAGACCACTTGACCGCTTTTCGGCGCGCTGCCACACTGCGCCGGAATCGCCGGACGCCATCCCGCTGCGCGTCACGGCATCCCGTAATCCATCGCAGCGGCCAGGAGGAATCATGACCCCATTTTCGCGCGCGGTTGCCCGCGCCGCGGCGCTCGTCGCCTTTGTCTTCGCCACCGCGGCGCAGGCAGCCTATCCGGAACGTCCGATCACGCTGATCGTGCCTTGGGGTGCCGGCGGCGGCACCGACGCCACCGCACGCATCATCGGCGTTCTGCTGGAAAAGGAGCTGGGCCAGCCGATCAACGTCGTCAACCGCACCGGCGGCAGCGGCGTCGTCGGCCACAGCGCGATCGCGCAGGCAAACCCCGACGGATACACGATCGGCATCGTGACCGTCGAGATCGGCATGATGCACTGGCAGGGGCTGACCGAACTGAACGGCACGTCGTACACGCCGATCGCCCTCGTCAACGCCGACCCCGCTGGCGTTCAGGTCGCCGCCGACGCGCCGTTCAAGACGGTCAACGAACTGGTCGCCGCGATCAAGGCGAACCCGGGCAAGTTCAAGGCGTCCGGCACGGGCCAAGGCGGCATCTGGCACCTCGCGATCGCCGGCATGCTGCAAGATCTGAAAGTCGATCCGACAAGCGTGCCCTGGGTGCCCTCGAACGGCGCCGCGCCGGGGCTGCAGGATCTCGTCGCCGGCGGCGTGCAGATCGCTCCGGTGTCGCTGCCCGAAGCGCGATCGATGATCGACGCCGGCAAGGTGAAAAGCCTCGCCGTCATGGCCGACGCGCCGGCCGCGCTCTATCCCAATGTTCCGACGTTGAAGGCGGCGACAGGCAGCAACTGGTCGATGGCCGCGTGGCGCGGGATCGCCGCGCCCAAGAACATTCCCGCCGAGGCGCGCGACAAGCTGGTCGCGGCGATCCGCAAAATTGTCGCGAGCAAGGACTACACCGAGTACATGGGCAAGCAGGGTTACGGCGTCATCTACGCGGGCCCGGACGACTTCGCCAAGTTCATGGCGAAGTCCGACACGGATCTCGGCGCCACGATGAAGGCGGTCGGCATCGTCAAGTAAGCGGCAGCGCGTTCGCACAGTGCGTCGCCGTCGCGGCCGGCTTCGGGTTCTGTGAGGACTGCAACCAGAAATGCGCGGGCGCTGCGGCCTGCGCGATGTACGAAGCCCGCGCGCCGCCGCGCCCGGACGATAGCGGTGAAGCGATGAAACTCAACGATGCGGTGTGGGGTGCGCTGCTGATGCTGCTGAGCGCCGCGCTGCTGGTCCATATCCAGCATTTCCCCAAGATTCCGGGGCAGCAATACGGCCCCGCGCTCTTCCCCGGGGTCATTGCCGTCTGCCTCGCCGTCTGCGCTGCCCTGCTGATCGTCAAGGGCATTGCCGCACGCACCCATGGCCACGAGCGCGCGCAATGGATCGCCTTCGAGCCCTGGACCCGTTCACAACGGCATCTCGTCGCATTCGCGCTGACCATCGGCGTCAACGTGTTCTACATCTTCACCGTCGATTGGCTCGGGTTCATTCCGACCGGCGTCGTCTATCTCGCCGCGCTGTTCGTGGCGTTCGGCGTGCCCGCACGCTGGATCCTGCCGCTTTCGGTGCTGATGACGCTGGCGATCCACACCGCGTTCTACAAGCTGTTGCGGGTGCCGCTGCCGTGGGGCCTGCTCCAGCCGATCCTATGGTAGCGCCGCGCCGCGAGGGGAAGACACGATGAACGGACCCTGGGCGCTGGCGTTCGGGCTGGTATTCGAGCCGTACAACATCGTCGTGATGCTGGCGGCGTCGGTGTTCGGACTGTTCGTCGGCGCGGTGCCGGGTCTGACGGCGACGATGGCGGTCGCGCTGCTGGTGCCGGTGACGTTTTTCATGGCGCCGATTCCCGCGATCGCGGCGATCGTGACCGCGACCGCGATGGCCATCTTTTCCGGAGACATTCCGGGATGCCTGCTGCGCATGCCGGGCACTCCCGCGTCGGCCGCGTACACCGACGAAGCGTACGCGATGACCAAGAAGGGCCAGGCCGAACTCGCGCTGGGGGCGGGTCTGGTGTTCTCGGCGGTCGGCGGGCTGTTCGGGACGGCGGTGCTGATGCTCGCGGCGCCCACGCTCGCCGAGTTCGCGCTCAAGTTCAGCTCGTTCGAATACTTCTGGCTGGTGCTGCTGGGATTGACCTGCGCGGTTTTCATGACATCCGACCGGCCGCTCAAGGGATTCGTTTCCCTGATGCTCGGACTGCTCATTGCCGGTGTCGGGCTCGGCAATCCGGCCGGATTTCCGCGCTTTACGTTCGGCAACACCGAGTTGATGGGCGGAATCGGGATGATTCCGCTGATGATCGGCATGTTCGCGATCTCGGAAATCATCCGGTTCGCCGTCGACACCGATCCGCAAATGCTGATCGTCGACCAGCCGATCGGCAACGTGTTCAAGGGGATGTGGCGCCTGACCGTCAAGTACCCGATACAGATCCTGCGCGGCAGCGCGTTGGGCACGCTGGTCGGGGCGCTCCCGGGCGCCGGGGCGGACATCGCGGCGTGGATGTCGTACGGGATCAGCAAGAAATTTTCGAAAGAACCGGAGAAATTCGGCACCGGCCACGTCGAAGGCATCGTCGAATCGGGCTCCGCCAACAACAGCGCGCTTGCGGGGGCGTGGATTCCGGCCCTGGTGTTCGGGATTCCCGGCGACTCGATCACCGCGATCGTCATCGGCGTGCTGTACATGAAGAACATGAACCCGGGGCCGTCGCTGTTCATCAACAATCCGCAGAACATCTACGCGGTTTACCTGCTCTTCATCATCGCCAACCTGATCATGATTCCGCTGGGCTTTCTGTGCATCAAGGCCGCCAAGAGCATCCTGTGGGTGCCGCGCAGCGTTCTGATGCCGGTGATCATGCTGTTCTGCGTCGTCGGCGCCTTCGCGATCAACAACACCGCGTTCGACGTCGCGGTGATGGTGATCGCCGGTGTCGCGGCGTTCGTGCTCGAGGAAAACGGCTTCCCGATCGCGCCGGCGATCCTCGGCGTCGTGCTCGGCGGAATGCTGGAAGAGAATTTCGTCACCTCGATGATCAAATCCGACGGCAACCTTTTTGCGTTCTTCGAGCGCCCCATTGCGGCCACGCTCGGGGTGCTGACGCTGGCCGTCTGGTTCCTGCCGCTCCTGATGCGCCGGCTGCGCGCCCTCGCGGG
>JAAFGU010000330.1 GCA_010365205.1 Aromatoleum sp.
GATGCGCGCCTGCGACACTGGCGCCGAAGCTTCGGAGCCTCCTGCCTCGCGCTGGCGCTCGGCCCGCTTGTCCGTCAACTGCACCGTCAACGCGCCGGTCGCGTCGTTCCTCCCGGCGATCTCGGGCGACAGGAACGGAAGTCGCGGCAGCCATATCCACAGCGCGGCCACGTGGATCAGCAGGGACAGTCCAACCGCCAGCCAGATGACCGGAATGATGACAACGTCGTGCCGGATCACGGGCTCATTGCGCCAACTGCTCATCGCTCACTCATTGCAAACGCCTTGCGCGTCGAACGACTCGAATCCACGCGGCGATGTCATTCGCTGCTCAGGGAACAACGTCGGCATGACTTCAGCGGCGATTTTGGCAGGAATATACACTTCGCACGCGGCGATCGCCCGTCGCCTCCGCGATCGGTCGCGGCACCCTCCCCGCATCGGCACGCGCGCGAATCTCGCCTGGAAGTCCGCGCCCGACCGACACGCGCGCGTTCGCGGGACCGCGCAACCGGCACGCCCGATCCAAGCTCAGACATCGCCGGCGCGCTCGTGTTCCCTCGTCCGGCGACCCCACGACCCGGTCCAGGCGAGCTATGATCGCCGGTCTCAACACGGCAAGCACCGCATCAGCGGTTTCGCCTGCGCCCCGACCCGCTTCGACCCTCGATGATGCAGACGCTCCACTTCGACAACAGCTTCGTGCGCGACCTGCCCGCCGATCCGCTGGACGGGACGCGGCGACGGCAGGTGCACGGGGCGCTTTATTCCCGCGTGGAACCCACGCCGGTGCCGGCGCCGCGGCTGATTGCGCATTCGCGCGAAGTGGCGTCGCTGCTGGGTATCGACGCGGCCGCCGTCGCGTCGCCGGCGTTTGCGCAGGTATTCGGCGGCAACGCGCTGCTCGACGGCATGCAGCCGTATGCCGCCAACTACGGCGGCCATCAGTTCGCTCAGTGGGCGGGGCAGCTCGGCGACGGGCGCGCGATCACGCTGGGCGAAACGGTGAACGCCACCGGCGAGCGCTGGGAACTGCAGTTGAAGGGGGCGGGCCCGACGCCGTATTCGCGCAGCGCCGACGGCCGCGCCGTGTTGCGCTCGTCGGTTCGCGAATTCCTGTGCAGCGAGGCGATGCATCACCTGGGCGTGCCGACAACGCGCGCGTTGAGTCTGGTGGCAACCGGCGAGGAGGTCGTGCGGGACATGTTCTACGACGGGCATCCCGAGCCCGAGCCGGGCGCGATCGTCTGTCGAGTCGCGCCGTCGTTCATTCGCTTCGGCAACTTCGAACTTCCGGCCGCGCGCGGCGACGTCGCTCTCCTGAGGCGGCTGATCGACTTCACCATCCGCCGCGATTTCCCGGAATTGGCCTCCGGCGAGAGCGGCGATCGGACTTCCGAAACCAGCGAGCGGTTGCGCGCGGAGTGGTTCGGTGCGGTCTGCGAACGAACGGCGCGCATGGTCGCGCACTGGATGCGGGTCGGGTTCGTGCACGGCGTGATGAACACCGACAACATGTCGATCCTCGGCCTCACCATCGACTACGGGCCGTATGGCTGGATCGACGACTTCGACCTCGATTGGACGCCCAATACGACCGATGCGGAGGGACGCCGCTACCGCTTCGGTCAGCAACCGCAGATCGCGTACTGGAACCTGGGCCGGCTCGCCAACGCGCTGGCGCCCGCGTTCGCCTCGGCCGATCCGCTGCAGGCAGGCCTGAAGCGCTATGCCGACGTGTTCGTCGACGCCGACCGCCGCAACATCGCGGCGAAGCTGGGCCTCGCCGAATGTCGGGATGAGGACCTCGAACGGATGCAGGCGCTGCACGCGCTGCTGCAAACCGCCGAGGTCGACATGACGCTTTTCTTCCGCGCGCTGGCCGACGTCAATCTCGATGCGCCGGCACTGGCGCCGTTCGGCGACGCGTTCTATGACGACGCGAAACGGCGCCGCGCCGAACCCGAATTCAACGATTGGCTTGCACGGTATGCCGCGCGCGCCGGGCGCGACGGGCTGCCGCACGGCGTGCGGCGCGACCGGATGCGTGCGGCCAACCCGCGCTACGTGCTGCGCAACTATCTCGCCCAGCAGGCGATCGACCGCGCCGGAGAGGGCGATGAGACGGGCATCACCGAGTTGCTGGACGTGCTGCGCCGCCCCTACGACGACCAACCCGGTCGTGAGTCGTTCGCGCTGCGCCGGCCGGACTGGGCGCGCAATCGTCCCGGGTGTTCGATGCTGTCGTGCAGCTCGTAACGTTTTCCGCGAGACGGAACGCGTGCGCGCGCCTTTCTGCGTGTATACCACCGCACAGACGTCAGCCGATCGTGTTCAATCTGATCAGCGGGCGACGTTCCCCCTGAACGGTTTTCATAGCGCACCCACCAGGTGGCCGCCGTCGACCGCGAACACCGCACCCGTCGTATACGACCCCGCGTCGGACGCGAGCAGGAGCAGCGCGCCGTCGAGTTCCTCCGGTCGTCCTATCCGCCGCTGCGGCAGCCGCTTGATCAGCGCCTGGCCCGCGCCGCTGGCGAAGAATTCGCGATTGATCCCGGTCTCGACATATCCGGGTGCGAGCGCGTTGACGCGGATCCCGTGGCGAGCGAGCTCCAGCGCCATCGCCTTCGTCAGTTGAATGAGCGCCGCCTTGGACGCAGCGTAGCTCGGAACTTGCGCGGATACGCGCAGGCCGAGGATCGACGCGATGTTGACGATGCTGCCCCCCTGTCCGTGCTTGACCATGTGCCGGGCCGCGGCCTGCGCGACCCGCCAGGCGCCGTTGAGATTGACCTCGATCACCTGTCGCCAGTCGTCCTCGGTGTGGTCTACGAGCGGCTTGGTCACCGCGATTCCGGCGTTGTTGACCAGCACGGTGATCGGCCCGAGCGCCGCGGCCGCCTGCTCGAAGGCGCGCGCCACGCTGGCAGGATCCGTGACGTCGAGCTCGACGGGCACGGCGCGCCCACCGGCGCCTTCGATCGCTTCCTGCACCGCACGCAGCGAATCCAGGCGTCGCGCCGTCACGGCGACTCTGGCGCCCGCCTTCGCCAGCGTCCGGGCAAAATGACTTCCCAATCCGCCGTTCGCTCCCGTTACGAGTGCGGTGCGTCCTTCCAGCGTGAGCTTCATCGTCTTGTACTCATCGCGCGCTCCCCATGTTCTGCCGCTCACGCGGTCCAGGTCGTTGCGAATGAAGCCGTCGTACCCATCGAGCAGCCACGCGGCGCGGCGCTCAGAGCGCCTTCGGATTGGAAATGGCGACCCAAACGGCGGCGGTGCGCGCGAGATGCGCGACGAGAACGCGTCGGTGCGGGTCGGCGTCGAAGCGGCCGTTGCGTACGGCCGCGCAGAGCGCGCGGCGCAGCGCCGGCAACTCCGCC
>JAAFGU010000331.1 GCA_010365205.1 Aromatoleum sp.
CTCCCCAGCGCCAGACTCGATTGCACGGCGACCAGGTTCATCGCGACGGCGCGGGCGCGCACCCAGGCCGGCGCGCTGCTCTGCGCGCCCGCCGAAAGGCTCGCCAGCACGCTGACCCAGGCCATGCCGGAGCCGCAGGCGCCGATCAGAGCCATGACGGTAAAGTCGGTCGCCGCGATCAGCAGCGTCGACACCGTCCACAGCAACACGCCGGAACTGACCACGGCATTGAGCGTTTTCTTCTGCAACTGGCCCGGGATCAACAGCGCGCCGACGACCGCGCCGATGCCGAAACTGCCGGACAACAGTCCGTAGCCGCCCGCGCCCATGCCGAGCTGGTCGCGTGCGATCACCGGCAGCAGCGCCCACAGCGCGCTCGCCGACAAGCAGAAGCTCAGGTTGCGGAGGATAAGCGATCGCATCGCCGGCGAATGCCGCGCGTACCGCAGCCCGCTCATCACGCCCGACAAAAGCGTCTCCGGCACGCCGCGCAGAACGATTTCGCGGCGCTTCCAGCCGCGCACCGCGACGATCATCAGAAGGAAGAACAGCGAGCTCGCGATAAGCGCGCTGCCGGTGCCCAGCCATGCGGCGATCGCGCCGGCCAGTGCCGGTCCGACCGCGCGCGCCACGTTGAAGGCTACGGCGCCCAGCGCGACGGCGCGCGGGAGCTCGACGCGCTCGACGAGCTCGTTGATGCTCGCTTGCTGCGCCGGCATGTAGACGGTGAAGCCGGCGCCGATCAGAAACGTCAGCGCGAGCAACGTCACCGGGCCGATCCATCCCGCCAGCGTCGCCGCGCCCAGGAATGCCGTCGCGACGAGAAGCAGTATCTGGGTGACCAATATGACCTTGCGCCGGTCG
Source organism: Aromatoleum sp. (assembly GCA_010365205.1). GTDB lineage: Bacteria > Pseudomonadota > Gammaproteobacteria > Burkholderiales > Casimicrobiaceae > CAIWHR01. The sequence goes on from JAAFGU010000331.1 coordinate 865, forward strand.
ACGATGTCCGCCAGCGCGCCGGCGAAGAGCCCGAGCAAAAGCGATGGCGCAGTGCTTGCCGTCTGCACCAGCGCCACCATCAGCGCCGACGGTGTCAGCGTGGCCATCAGCCATGCGGCAACCGTCGCCTGCATCGTGTAGCCGAGCGCCGCGCCGACCGACCCCATGTAGAACACGCGGAACTGGGCGTGCCGCAGCGGCGACGATTCGAGCAGCTGTGCAACGAAGGCGGAGGGGCGTGCCACCGCCCGAGTCTAGCGCGATCCGCGCGGCGACGGGGCAGGACCATCCCGCGCCAAGGGTTGCGCCGCGAAGCCTGCGCCGCTGCGCTTGCCGCCGATGGGCGCTGCCGTCATCATTCACCGGCGCGTGCCGCTCGTTCGCGTCGCCGCTTGCTGCCGGTCGACGCGCCGCACTGGAGGGAATTTCGATGGAATACGCCGCCGACGTCGATTACGTCTCGGGCAAGACGCGCCTCTACGGCATCGTCGGGCATCCGATCGAACAGGTCCGCTCGCCGGAAATGTTCACGGCGGAGTTCCGCCGCCGGCAGCGCGACGCGATCCTGGTGCCGCTGCACGTGCTGCCGGACGATTTCGACGCCTGCCTGCCGCAATTGCTGAAGCTGGCAAACCTCGACGGCCTGGTGTTCACGATCCCGTACAAGCTGCGCGCGTGCGCGTTCGCCGCCGAGCTCGGCGAGCAGGCGCGCCTGGTCGGTGCGATCAACGTGCTGGGGCGGCGCGCCGATGGACGCTGGCGCGCGGAAATCTTCGACGGCCTGGGCTGCGTCGAGGCGTTCCGGCGGCGCGGCATCGGCTTTCGCGGCAAGCGCGTGATGCTGCTCGGCGCCGGTGGCGCGGGATCGGCGATCGCCGTCGCCATCGGATTCCAGCGACCTTCGTCGCTGCAACTGTTCGACGTCGACAACGAGCGGGCGCAGGCGCTCGCCGCCAAGCTGGCCGGCGCCAATGCGGGCGTCGCGGTGACGGCGGGAGCGCCGACGATCGACGGCATCGACATCCTGCTGAACGCGACGCCGATCGGAATGCTGGGCGACGCGCGGCTGCCGATGGCCCTGGGCGCGCTGCCGCGCGAGTTGATCGTCTTCGACGCGATCGTCAAGCCCGAGCGCACGCCGCTGCTGGCGCATGCGGAGCGATACGGCTGCACGACGGTGGTCGGCCGCGAAATGATGCGCGGCCAGATTTCGCGGATGACGGATTATTTTCTGACGGAGGTTTGAGCGCCGGCGCGGACGTGGAAAAGCCCCGTGCGGTCCGTCGCGCGCCGCTCGCCAGCCGGGAGATTCAGGTTCCCGCTTTGCGCCAGACGCTCGCCAGCCACGGCTGCTGTTCGCGCGGAAGACCCGCGGGCCGGTAGTAGTGGTCGAGTTCGACGAACCCGGTGGCGGTCAAATGGCGGCGCCAGGTTTCGAGGGTGAAGTACGCGCCGTAGCGGCCGCGATTCCACCCTTCCTCATCGTTGCCGTGAGGGTTCGACGACATCAGCACGCCACCGTATTTCAGCGTGGCGTGCAACTCGCGCAGCACGCGCGGCAACTCCTGCGTCGGGACGTGGAACAGCGCCGCGTTGGCGAACACGCCGTCGAAGCGTCGAACGGGAAGTTCGAGGTGGAGGAAATCCTGCTGCCAGACTTCGCAGCCGCTGTAGGCGCGCGCCATCGCGGCGAAGCGCTCGGCGCCGTCCAGGCCCAGCGCGACGTGGCCGAGATCGGTGAAGGTCTTCAGATCGCGTCCCGGCCCGCAGCCGAAGTCCAGAATCGTGAACGGCGGCTCGCCTTCGATGTGCGCCAGCAGCGCCGCGATGTTCTGGCTGACGTCGTGGCCGCGCGTGCCTTCCCGGAAGTCGTCGGCGCGCTGGTTGTAGTGTTCCAGCGTGCCCGCGCCGATCGCGGCGAGGTCCTGCGGCGTGAGCGGCGAAGGCATGGCGGTCACCTGACAGAAAGTAATCGCGGGGAGCTTACGCCGTTCGGCGTGCGCTCCGAAATCCGGTCAGCGATCCGGCCGCCGCCCGAGCTTCACGTGGATGTTCTTTTCCTGCGTAAAATGCAGCATCTCTCCAAAACACTCTTCGCGCCCGAAGCCGGATTGCTTGACGCCGCCGAACGGGGCACCGAGGAAGTGCTTGCCGACCTCGTTGATCCAGACATACCCTGCCTGCACGGCCATCGCGGTGCGGTGCGCGGTGGAAAGATCGTTGGTCCAGATCGAGCAGGTGAGGCCGTAGTCGACGGCGTTGACGTCGGCGAGCATCCGCGCCTCGTCCGACCACTTGAGGATCGCGAGCACGGGACCGAAGATTTCCTCGCGCGCGATGCGCATCGTGGTCGTCACGTCGGCGAACACCGTGGGCTCGACGAAAAATCCGCCGGCCAGTGCCGGGTCGGTCGGGCGCGCGCCGCCGACCAGCAGCCGCGCGCCCTCGCGCGTTGCCGACTCGATGTAGCCCTCCACCCGATCGAGCTGTGCGCGGCTCACGATCGCGCCCATCGT
>JAAFGU010000332.1 GCA_010365205.1 Aromatoleum sp.
ACTACCGGCCGCGTCGGTGGCCGCGCCGCTGCCTAGCGCCGCCGCGCCGGAATTCCCCACCCGTGACGGACCGGCGTCGGAGTCGGCGCGTTCTGTCGAAGCGCTGCCACCCAGACCGCTGGCGCTGGACGCGATGGAGCCCCGGACGTTGATCAGGGCGGCAGATCGCCCGCTGCCGGCCGCGGTTCCGCGGGCTTCCGCCCCCCTTGCGTCGCCCACCAAAGAACGTCAGGCTGTGCCGGAGGCCGTCGGCCGGCTGACGGTTGCGGTAACGCCGTGGGGCGAAGTCTTCATCGACGGCCGGAGCCGGGGTGTGTCGCCCCCGCTGACCGAAATCAAGCTGGCCCCCGGCAGGCACACAATCGAGATTCGCAATACGACGTTGGAACCTCACGCCGAAACTGTGGAGATGAAGGCCGACGAAACCCTGAAGATCAAGCACAAATTCCAATGACCGCGCTATTCGCCAGGATGACTTGCCGCAGACGTTGGCTCGCTGCCCCCCTCATCGCACTCGCCTGTGCCGGCTGCTCGCTGCCCCCGGTCAAGGACGCCGGAGCGCCGCCCGATCAAGCCGCCATTGGCAAGGGCGCAAAAGAGTTCAACGACGGCGTCAAAAGCTACGAGGACGGGGAGTATCAGAGCGCGGCCCGACAATTTCAGGCCGCGCTCGACCGCGGGCTGAATGCACCGGGCGACCGGGCCAAGGCGCACAAGTATCTGGCGTTCATCAGCTGCGTTTCGGACGGCGAAAGGCCGTGCCGGGACGAATTCCGGAAGGCATTCGATGCCGACTCCGGATTCGATCTCGCGCCGGCGGAAGCGGGGCATCCGATCTGGGGACCGGTATTCCGCAGCGTGAAGTCCGAAGTGGCAGGCAAGCCCAAGTCGAAGTAGGCGCCCCACGTCGAGTGGCGCGCGTCGGCGACTCTCCTGTCCGCGCGGTCCGCGGCGCTTCGCGCGGTGAACTATCGCGACACCACGCCATCCACGACGGCGACACCCGCATCGGCGAGGGCTGCGTGCAGGGCCTTTACATGATCGTGGCCGGTTGTTTCCACGACGCAGACCACGCGCACCGCCGACAAATCCGGCCCCGAAAATGCGCGATCGTGAACGATTTCCTTGATCGACGCGCCGGCCGCCGCGATGATTTCCGCGAGCCGCGCGAGTCCTCCCGGGCGGTCGCTGATCGAGACGGTGAAGCGCGACAGGCGACCGTCGGCAACGAGCCCCGTCTCGATCACGCGGTCGAGCATGGTCAGATCGATATTGCCCCCGCATAGCGCCAGCACGACGGTCTTGCCCTTCAGCGCGTCGAGCTTGCCCGCGAGGAACGCCGCCAGCGGCGTAGCGCCGGCGCCTTCGACGACGCTTTTTTCCAGTTCGATCAGCCGCAGAATCGCCAGCGCGATCGACGCCTCGTCGACGGTGACGACCTGATCGACGACGCGGCGCAATACCGCGAACGGCAGCGCGCCCACTTGCGGCACGGCAAGACCGTCGGCCAGCGTCGACAATAGCGGCACCGGCACCGGATGGCCGGCAGCGAGCGCGGCGACGAGGCAGGGCGCGTGTTCGGGCTCGACACCGACGACGTGGACCCCCGGCTTTTTCGCGCGCATCACGGTGCCGACGCCGGACAACAGCCCGCCGCCGCCGACGGGCACGACGATCGCGTCGAGGTCCGGCGTCTGCTCGAGAATTTCGAGGGCCATCGTGCCCTGGCCCGCCATCACGTCGGCATTGTCGAACGGGTGGATGAACGTCAGGCCGTCACGCTCGGCGAGCATCACCGCGTGCTTGCGCGCTTCGCCGACATCATTGCCGTGCAGCACGACCGCAGCACCCAGCTGCCGGCAGTTCGTCACCTTGATTAATGCCGCGAACTTCGGCATGACGACCACGGTCGGAATGCCAAGCAGCGAGCCGTGATACGCGATGCCCTGCGCGTGGTTGCCCGCCGACGCGGCGATGACGCCACGCTTGCGTTGCTCGGGCGAGAGTTTGAGCAGGGCGTTTCTCGCGCCGCGTTCCTTGAAGCTGCCGGTGCGCTGCAGATAGTCCAGCTTGCAGAAGATGTGCGCTCCAGTCAGCTGCGACAGCGGAATCGACTCGACGCAAGGCGAAAAATAGACGCCGCCGGCGATTCGCTCGCGCGCCGCTTCGATGTCGGCGATCGTGATCATCAGAATCGAAGCGCGATGCCGGGTTTGGCAGCGGTGAGCACGCGCCGGAACTCGCTTTTGATCCTCTCGAGCGCGGGCGCGTTGTCCGCCTCGAAGCGCAAAACGATGACCGGCGTCGTATTGGAGGCGCGGGCGAGACCGAAGCCGTCGATGTATTCGACACGCAGGCCGTCGATGCGGATCACGTCGGTGGCGCCGGGAAATTCGGCGCTCCGCCCGAGTGTGGCGATCAGCGCGTGGTGCTCGCCCTCGGCGCATTCGACCTGCAGCTCCGGGGTGGACAGCGCGTCGGGCAGTCCGTCGAGGACGGCGGAGGCGTCCGGGTAGCGCGACAGGATCTCGAGCAGACGGGCACCGGCATAAAGTCCGTCGTCGAAGCCGTACCAGCGCTCCTTGAAGAACGTGTGGCCGCTCATCTCGCCGGCCAGCGCCGCGCCGACTTCCTTCATTTTCACCTTGATCAGCGAGTGGCCGGTCTTCCACAGCAACGGCTTGCCGCCGTGCCGCGCGATCCACGGCTTCAGGTTCCGCGTCGACTTGACGTCGTAGATGATCGTCGCGCCGGGTTCGCGCGACAGCACGTCGGCGGCAAACAGCATCAGCTGCCGGTCCGGGTAGATCACGTGGCCGTCCCTGGTGACCACGCCCAGCCGGTCGCCGTCGCCGTCGAAGGCCAAACCGAGTTCGTGCCGGCCCTGTACGAGCAGCGCGATCAGGTCCGCCAGGTTCTTCGGCTGAGACGGGTCCGGATGGTGATTCGGGAACGTGCCGTCGACGTCGCAGAACATTTCGGTCACCGTGCAGCCCAGGCGGCGGTAGAGCGTGCCGGCGAAGGCGCCGGCGACGCCGTTGCCGGCATCGATCGCAATCGCCATCGGCCGCGCAAGCGTGAGGTCGCCGACGATCCGGTCGAGATAGGCGGGGGCGACGTCGGCGATCCGGTACGCTCCGTCGCCGCTTGCCACGCGACCGGCCTCGATGCGCGTCTTCAAGGCCAGAATGTCGGCGCCGGACAGCGTGTCGCCGGCAATCACCATCTTGAGTCCGTTGTAGTCGGGCGGATTGTGGCTGCCGGTTACCATCACGCTGCACTGCGTGTCGAGATGCTGCGCGGCGAAATAAGTCATCGGCGTCACCACCATGCCGATATCGATCACGTCAGCGCCGGCGGCGCGGATGCCGTCGGCC
>JAAFGU010000333.1 GCA_010365205.1 Aromatoleum sp.
TCGATCGCGGCGCGCGCGGCGGCCGCGTCGACGCCCTCCTTCGCCGCCGTCGCGACGGCGGCATCGGGACTCGAGATGTCGATGTCGTCGGCAAAGTAGGCGCGGAAAAACGCCTTGGCGACGCGCACCGCCAGCGCCGGGTCCTGCGCCTTCTGCCAGAGCATGATGCGCGCGGCAGCCTGCGTCGGAATCGGGAATCGCGACGGCATCCGGAACTGAAGGCCGTGGAAGCGCGCGCTGCGCAGGAAGTCGCGCTTCGAGTACTCGCCCTTCATCGGGACCTCGGTCAGCGGCGCCATCCCGGTGGCGCGAAACATCACGCCGAGCAATATCGGATGCCAGTCGACGCTGCGGCCGTGCTTCGCCGCCAGCGCGTCGATTTTCTGCGAAGCGAGATAGCCGTAGGGCGAGGAGAAATCGAAGAAGAATTCGATCGGTGAGTTCATGAGGTTTCCTGTCGCTCGCGAATCAGCATCGTACCGCGTCCGGTCACGTAGACGCCGCCCGCGGCGTCCACTGCCCGCCCGTCGAGCGTTACCACGTGTCCGGCCAGCGAGACCTTGGGCACGACACCGTCCACCGTCCATTCCAGCAACAGCGTCGCCTCGACCGGGACGGCACGAACGAAGCGAAATGCGAATTCGAGCCCCAGCGCATCGAAGCGCCGCGAAAAATACGTCGCATTCATCCCCATCATCAGCGATGTCAGGTGCGGGCCCGACGCGATCAATGTGCCGAAAGGGCTCATCGCCGCCGCTTCGACGTCGTGGTGCAACGGATTCCAGTCACCGCATAGCTCGGCGAAGCGACGGATGCCCTGCGCGTCGAAATGCACTCGCTCGGCAAACCGCTCGCCAATGGCGACCATCACATCAGCCGGCCAGCGCGCGGCCGATCACCAGCCGCTGGATTTCGCTGGTGCCCTCGTAGATCTGACAGACGCGGACGTCCCGGTAAATCCGCTCGACGGGGAAATCGGTGACGTAGCCGTAGCCGCCGTGGACCTGGATCGCGTCCGAACAGACGCGCTCGGCCATCTCGGAGGCGAACAGCTTCGCCATCGACGCTTCCTTGAGGCACGGCAACCCGGCGTCGCGCAGCGCCGCCGCATGCCAGACGAGCTGCCGCGCCGCCTCGATCTGCGTCGCCATGTCGGCCAGCTTGAAGTTGATCGCCTGATGCTCGAAGAGCGGCTTCCCGAAACTCGTCCGATCGCGCGCGTACGCGATCGCCGCGTCGCAGGCCGCGCGCGCCATGCCGACCGCCTGCGCGGCAATGCCGATGCGCCCAGCCTCCAGATTCGACAGCGCGATCCGATAGCCCTCGCCCTCGCGCCCCAGCAGGTTCGCCGCCGGGACACGGCACTGGTCGAACACGATCTGCGCGGTGTCCGACGCGCGCTGTCCGAGCTTCTCCTCGACCCGGGCTACGATGTAACCCGGCAAGAAATCCGGTGCGCCGGTGTCGACGATGAAGCTAGAAATGCCCTTCTTCCCCGCGGCCCTGTCGGTGACGGCAAATACGATCGCGACATCGGCGTTCCTGCCCGTCGTGATGAACTGCTTGACGCCGTTCAGCACCCAGTTGTCACCCTGCTTCTCCGCGCGCGTCGTGATCGCGCCGGCATCGGAGCCGACGTGCGGCTCGGTGAGGCAGAAGCACCCGAAGCGTTCGCCCCGCGCGAGCGGCTTCAGATACCGCTCTTTCTGCGCGTCGGTGCCGAATGCATTGATCGGCCCGCACACGACCGAGTTCTGCACGCTGACGATCGTCGACGTCGCGCCGTCGCCGGCGGCGATTTCCTCGAGCGCCACCGCGAGCGACACGTAGTCGAGCCCCGCTCCGCCCCAGGCTTCCGGCACGACCATTCCGAGCGCGCCCAGTCCGCCCAGCGCATGCAGTTCGGCCCGCGGAAAATGATGCTCGCGGTCCCAGCGCGCCGCATGGGGCGCGAGCTCCGCACGCGCAAACTCGCGAATGGTGTCGCGGATCTGTTGCTGTGTATCGTTGAGCAGCATCGCGTGCGCTATGCCGCCACGGGGACCGGCACCACCCGCGGTGCGCGGTTGAGCAGCCAGACGCCGGTGACGACCAGCGCGCCGCCGGCGATCACCGGAGCATCGACGGTCTCGCCCAACAGCAGCACGCCGAGCGTCACCGCGGCCACCGGCACCAGATTGATGAACACCGCCGCTCGCGACGGACCGAGGACGCGCACGCCGTCGTTGAACCATACGAACGCGACGGCGGTGCCGAGCACGCCGAGGAACACCAGCGCTACCGCGCCGGCCGGGGAGAAATGCGGTATGAATTCGGCGCCGGTCAGCGTTACGGCCAGCGCGAGCATCACGGTGCCGAGCAGCGACGCATACGTCGTCATCGCCAACGGGGACAGGCCCCGCATCACGCGCTTCGCGATAAGTGTGAACGCCATCCAGGAAAGCGCGCAGCCGAACATCAGCGCTTCGCCGGTTCCGGCCGCCCCGGAAAGGAGCGCCAGCGGATTGCCGCGTCCAATCACAATGGCCGCGCCGGCCAGCGCAATCGCGATCCCCAGCACCTTGCGCGCCTCGATTCGTTCGCGCAGAATCAGCGCCGACCCGAGCATGATCATCGCCGGGTTCAGCGCGACGATCAGCGATGCTCGCCCCGCCGCCACCGTCTTCATGCCGAACATGAAGCAGAGGTTGTAGGCGAACACACCCGTCGCACCGAGCAGCGTCACCGCGACCCACTGCCGCTGAGACAGACGCGGCAGGCCGCCTTCCAGCGCGAACGCCGCGATCACCAGCGCGGCGCAGGCGATCAGGTAGCGCCACAGCGCGGCCGTCGCCGGCGACATCTCCATCGTCGCGATGCGGCCGGCGATGAACGTGCCGCCCCAGATCAGCGCGACCAGCGCCAGTTTCAACACGCCCGAGAGCGGAATCTGCCGCGCGCTCATCGCCGATCGTCCAGCACGAGCTTCGCCGCGATTGCGGCAAACACGCCACCTTGCACCCACCGCTGCACGGTCGCCCACGATGGGCGCTCGGCAAGCCAGCGCGCCACCGCCGCCGCGGCCAGCACGAACAGCGTGTCGCCGATCACCGCGACGACGATCTGCGTGGCGCCCAGCACCAGCGACTGGGTGAGCACGCTGCCGCGCGCCGGCTCGACGAACTGCGGGAACAACGCGAGGTAGAACAGCGCCACCTTCGGATTGAGGATGCTCGTCAAGAGGCCCATCCGGAACAACCGGCCGGGGCCCGCGGCGGGCAGCTCGCGCGGCGCGAATACGCCGCCGCTGCCGGGACGCACGGCGTCCCACGCCAGATAGACGAGGTACGCGGCGCCGGCCCAGCGCAGCGCGTCGTAGGCG
>JAAFGU010000334.1 GCA_010365205.1 Aromatoleum sp.
TAGTCCACCTGCGGCAGTGGCGATACGGGCAAGAGGCGCAACGCGATCGCGCCCGCCAGCGCGATGCCGAGCGTCAGCAGCGTCGTCGCGACCGGTCGGGCGATGAACGGCGCCGACAGGTTCATCGCGGCTCCGCCGGTTCAGCCGACAGCGCCGGCCGATCGCGACGCGCCCCGGCGCGACGGGCGAGGCGGTCGAACGCAAGGTAGATGACCGGTGTCGTGAATAGCGTGAGTGCCTGCGAGAGCAGCAGCCCGCCCACCATCGCGATCCCCAGCGGATGGCGCAACTCGGAGCCTTCGCCCCAGCCGATCATCAGCGGCAGCGCGCCGAGGATGGCCGCCATCGTCGTCATCATGATCGGCCGGAAACGCAGCAGGCAGGCCTGGAATATCGCTTCGCGCGGCGGCATTCCCTCGTGGCGCTCGGCGTCGAGCGCGAAGTCGATCATCATGATCGCGTTCTTTTTCACGATGCCGATCAACAGGATGATCCCGATGATCGCGATGATCGACAGGTCGTTGCCGGAAAGGAGCAGTGCCAGAAGCGCGCCGACGCCCGCCGAGGGCAGCGTCGACAGGATCGTGACCGGATGGATGAAGCTTTCGTAGAGAATTCCGAGCACGATGTACATGGTGACGATGGCGGCCAGGATCAGCCAGAGCTCGTTGGCGAGCGACGCGCGAAACGCAAGTGCAGCGCCCTGGAAGTTGATCTGCACGCTGTCGGGCACGCCGAGCTCGGCGGTCGCCGCTTCGACCGCCTTCACCGCGTCGCCGAGCGATGCGCCCGGCGCGAGGTTGAACGAAATCGTAGCGGCCGGAAACTGTCCGATATGATTGACCGCGAGCGGCGCCGTCTGCTCGACAATGCGCGCGATCGACGAGAGCGGAACCTGCTGCGACGGCTGCCCGGGCACCGTCGACGTCACGTAGACGTCATTCAACGCCGCCGGGCCGCGCTGGAATTCCGGCTTGACCTCGAGCACGACGCGGTACTGATTCGACTGGGTGAAGATCGTCGACACCAGCCGCTGCCCAAACGCGTTGTAGAGCGCATTGTCGATCGCCGCCGGCGTGATGCCGAGCCGGCTCGCCGTGACGCGGTCGAATTCGACGAAGGCCTGCAGGCCTCCGTCGGAGAGGTCGCTCGCGACGTCGGCGAGTTGCGGCGCCTGCTTCAGCCGGTCGGCGATTCGGTGCACCCAGGTGCCCAGCTCCTTGACGTCCACGGATTCGACGGTGAACTGGTACTGCGTGCGGCTGACGCGGGCTTCGATCGTCAGGTCCTGAACCGGCTGCATGTACAGCGCGATGCCGTCGACGTGCGCGAGTTGCCCCTGCAGGCGCCGGATGACGTCGACGGCGCTTGCATTGCGATCCGCGCGCGGCTTCAGGTTGATCAGCATCCGGCCGCTGTTGAGCGTCGCGTTGGCGCCGTCGACGCCGATGAACGACGTCAGGCTCGCGACCGCCGGGTCCGCCAGCACGACCTGGGCCAACGCCTGCTGCCGTTCGGCCATTGCCGCGAACGAGATCGTCTGCGGCGCTTCGGAAATGCCCTGGATCGCGCCGGTGTCCTGCACCGGGAAGAAGCCCTTCGGGATGACGATGTACAGCACCACCGTCAGCACCAGCGTCAGGCACGCGACGACGAGCGTCGCGGCCTGCCGGTCCAGCACCCAATTCAGCATTTGCCCGTAGCGGGCGATCACACGCTCGAACAGGTCGCCGCTCCAGCGGTAGAACCGGCCCTGCTTTTCCAGCGGCGTATGGTGCAGCAGCCTGGCGCACATCATCGGCGTCAGCGTCAGCGAGACCACCGCGGAGATCAGGATCGACACGGCGAGCGTGATGGCGAACTCGCGGAACAGCCGCCCGACCACGTCGCCCATGAAAAGCAGCGGGATCAACACGGCGATCAGCGAGAACGTCAGCGAGATGATCGTGAACGCGATCTGCTGCGTGCCCTTCAGCGCCGCCTCCAGCGGCGAATCCCCGCTCTCGATGTAGCGGGCGATGTTTTCGATGACGACGATCGCGTCGTCGACGACGAAGCCGGTGGCGATGGTCAGCGCCATCAGCGTCAGGTTGTTGATCGAAAATCCGGCGAGATACATCACTCCGAACGTGCCGACCAGCGACAGCGGCACCGCGACGCTGGGGATGATCGTGGCCGGGACGTTGCGCAGGAACAGGAAGATCACCAGCACCACCAGCACGACGGCGAGCAGCAGCTCGAACTGCACGTCCTTCACCGACGCGCGGATGGTCACCGTGCGGTCGGTCAGCAGCACGACGTCGACCGCGGAGGGCAGCGAGGCCTGCAGCTGGGGCAGCAGTCGCTTGACCCGGTCGACAACATCGATGACGTTGGTGCCCGGCTGGCGCTGAACGTTGAGGATGATCGCCGGCGTCGCGTTCGCCCAGGCGGCGAGGCGCGAATTCTCCGCGGCCTCCACCGCGTCGGCCACGTCGGACACGCGGATGGGCGCACCGTTCTTGTAGGCGAGGATCAACTGCCGGTATTCGTCGGCCGTTTTCAACTGGTCGTTGGCGTCGATTGTCGACGCACGCGTCGGTCCGTCGAAGCTGCCCTTGGCCTGATTGGTGTTGGCGTTGGCGATCGACGTTCGCACGTCGTCCAGCGAGAGCCCGTATGCGGCGAGCGCCTTGGGATTGACCTGGATGCGCACGGCCGGACGCTGGCCACCGCTGATGCTGACGAGCCCCACGCCGGGCAGCTGGGAGATTTTCTGCGCGATCCGCGTGTCGGCGAGATCCTCGAGCTTCGGCAACGGCAGCGTCTGCGACGTGAGCGCCAGCGCAAGAATCGGGGTGTCGGCAGGATTGACCTTGTTGTAGATCGGCGGATTTGGCAGGTCCGTCGGCAGGAAGCTGCCCGATGCACTGATTGCCGCCTGCACCTCCTGCTCCGCCACGTCCAATGGCAGCTCGAGGCTGAACTGCAATGTAATGACCGAGGCGCCGCCGGAACTCGTCGACGACATCTGATTGAGTCCGGGCATCTGACCGAATTGCCGCTCCAGCGGCGCGGTAACCGACGACGTCATCACGTCGGGGCTGGCGCCCGGGTAGAGCGTCACGACCTGGATCGTCGGATAGTCGACCTCCGGCAGCGCGGAGAGCGGCAGCACGCGGTACGCGACGATGCCCGCGAGCAGGATCGCGACCATCAGCAGCGTAGTCGCCACCGGCCGCAGGATGAACAGGCGGGACGGGTTCATCGTCGAAAGCGGTCGATCACGGGGCGTGGATCAGGCGCCGCCCTTGGATCGTGATGGTGCGTCCGGCGGCGGTCCGCTACCGGACGGCCGGTCGCCGCGAGGCGCGCGTCC
>JAAFGU010000010.1 GCA_010365205.1 Aromatoleum sp.
CGAAGTCGCGATGGCTCGGCAGCGGGCGGACCCGAGCAGCCCCATTTTTCGTTGGCGCATCCTGAGGAGGAGTGACAGATGAGAACCATGCTTACCAGGGCGGTATATGGCGCAGGGACGGTTGCCCTGCTGGGTTTGTGTCTGGCCGCCGATCCGGCCATCGCGCAGGACAAGACGATTCGCGTCGGCATCTCGCTGCGGATGATGGTCGAATCCGGGATGGCGTATGGAGACATCGCGAAAAGCGAGATCGAGGCGGTCAACGCCAAGGGCGGGATCAACGGCGCGAAGGTCGAGGTGATCCTGCTCGACGACGAGTGCAAGCCGGAAAAGGGCGTGGCCAACGTCAATCGGTTCATAAGCCAGAACAAGGTGCACCTGGTCATCGGCTCGACCTGCAGCTCGGTGTCCATGCCGATGGTCGACGTCACGACGAAGGAGCAGGTGCCGCAACTGATCCCGCAGTCGACCAATTCGTCGATCACGCAGAAGGGCAGCGAGTGGGTCTTCCGCGTGTCGGTGTCCGAGCGCTTCTACGCGGGCGTCTATGGCAAGTACCTGGGCGAAAACGTCGGCAAGAAGATCGCCTACCTGTACACGACCGACGGTGCGGGCATCGCGTACGTCAAGCAGCTCCAGGAGTACATGAAGAAGAACTATAACGTCGACCCGCTCTATGAGACGCAGATGCAGGAGACCGACCTCGACTTCCGCTCGCACCTGCTCAAGATCAAGGCGCTCAATCCGGAGATCCTCGCCATCGCCGGCCAGGCGGATGCGCTGGCCCGCCAGGCCCAGCAGTCCTTCGAGATCGGCATTCCCAAGAGCGTGTGGCGCGTCGCGGCGTCGTCAGCCGGCAATGTCACGTATCCCAAGCTTGCGGGTGACGCGGCGGTCGGGACCACGTTCACGCAGGCATTCAACTGTGCCGACGAGCGGCCGATCGCGAAGCAATTCGTGGCGATGGTGCAGCAGAAGTACAAGTTTACCTGCCCCGATCACGATTTCTCGCAGGCGTGGGATGCCGCGCAGATCGCGAAGATGGCGCTCGCCAAGGCGAACCTGAAGCTGACCGACGCTTCGCTGGCCGACGACCGGCGCGCAATCCGCGACGCGCTGGCGACGATCAAGTACGAAGGGCTTGCCGCCGGCCCGATCGAGTTCTGCGCCGCGCCGACGCCGCAGTGCCGCGACGGCAACCGCACGGCGATCCTCGTGCAGTACACCAAGGGCGGCGAGAAGTTCGAGACGAAGGTGCTCGGCCGCGTAAGCTTCGACAAGGACTTCGGCCTGCCCAAGTAGCCGGGGTCGCGCCCGATCCGATGACCGCGGCGGACGGCCGCGGCAGGTTTCCTGCCGCCTTCGTCCGCGCGGCCGGAGGCGGCGCGCGACGTACCGCGCGCAGCAGACGACTTCGGGAACGCGCAGCATGACCGACCCCATGACGGACGAGACCGCGCCGGTGACCGAGGGCGCAATGATGCGCGCGACGCCGGTGCGGCACCTCGCCCCGTGGCTGGTCGGGCTAGCGGTGATGGTCCCGCTGCCCTGGGTCGCGTTCAACGACTACCAGCGTTACCTGCTCGACCTTATCCTGATCAACGTGATCCTGGCGGTCGGCCTCAACATCGTCAAAGGCTTCGCGGGGCAGGTCACGGTCGGCCACGTCGCGCTGATGGCGATTGGCGCCTACACGTCGGCGGTGCTCACCACCAAGTTCGGCGCACCGTTCTGGTTCGCGCTGCCGGGCGCGATGCTCATGACCGCCGTCGCCGGCGCGATCGTCGGCATCCCGTCGTTCCGGCTCGAGGGCGCCTACCTCGCGCTCGCCACGCTGGGGCTCGCCGAATCGGTGCGCATCTTCATCTCGGCGACCGACTACCTGGGCGCTTCGGTCGGCTACAGCGACATCCCGCCGCCCAGCCTGTTCGGAATGCCGCTCAATTCGTTCCGCAGCTATTACTTCGTCGTGATGCCGCTTGCCGTTGCCGGCGTCTACTTCTCGTTCTGCATGCTGCGCTCGAACATCGGCCGCGCGTTCAAGGCGCTGCGCGAGGACCCGCTGGCGGCGGCGGCCTCCGGCATCAACGTGCGCAAGTACAAGTCGCTCGCGTTCATCGTCAGCGCGCTCTACGCGGGCTGCGCCGGCAGCCTCGCCGCGCACATGTCGCCGGGGTTCCTGCACCCGAACAGCTACACACTGGTCGAGATGGTGACCGTGCTGCTGATGGTCGTGCTGGGCGGCATCGGCCACGTCTGGGGCGGCATCATCGGTGCGATCATCGTGACGATCATCTACGACCTCACGCGCGAGTACTACCAGTACCAGCTTCTGATCTTCGGGCTGGTGATCGTGCTGACCGTGATGTTCATGCCGACCGGCATCGGCGGCATTATTGACCGGTACCTGGTCAACCGGGGCTTCGCGGCGATTCGGAAGGCGAGGAAGGATGCTGCTTGAGATCAGCGGATTCTCGAAGCACTTCGGCGGCCTTGCCGCGGTGTCGAACGTCGATCTCAACCTCGAGGAGGGCGAGATCCGGGGGATCATCGGACCGAACGGATCGGGCAAGAGCACGCTGTTCAACCTGATCTCCGGGGTCTACCAGCCGGAGCCGGGTGGCACGATGTTCTTCGACGGCGAGAATGTCACCGGCCTGCAGCCGCACGAGATCGCCCGCCGCGGCATCGCCCGCACGTTCCAGATGCTGCGCATCTTCGCGCAGATGACGGTGCTCGAGAACCTGCTGGTCGGCCATCACTGTCATACGCATTACGGGACGCCGTCGGCCATCGTCGGCCGCAAGGCGGTGTGGGAGGAGGAGCGCCGGGTCCGGAGCGAGATGATGGACCTGCTCGCATTCATCGGGCTTGCGGATTACGCGCGCATGCCGGCGGGCGAGCTGTCGGGCGGCCAGCGGCGGCTGCTGGCCCTGGGCCGCGCGATGGCAATGCGGCCGAAGCTGCTGATGCTCGACGAACCGGCCGCGGGTCTCTCGCCGGTCAACGTGGACAAGCTGCTCGACACCGTCATGGCGCTCAAGGAGCGCTACGGACTGACGGTGATCATCATCGAGCACATCCTGAAGGTGGTGATGGACACGTGCGACGTGGTGTCGGTGCTGGAGCACGGCGAGAAGATCGCCGAGGGCCCGCCGGCCGCGATCAAGGACGACCACCGCGTGATCGAAGCCTATCTGGGGAAGGAAATGGACGACGCGGAAGTGCGCGCCTACCTGCGTTCGTCCTGACCCTGGACCCATTTTGCAGAGAACGAACGGTCAAGCGATATGTTATTCGAGCATCCGAAGATCGTGATTGTCGGCGCCGGCGCGATGGGCAGCCTGTTCGGCGGGCTGCTCGCCGAAGGCGGTGTCGACGTCACCCTGGTCGACGTCTGGCGGGAGCACGTTGACGCGGTCAGCCGCGACGGCCTGAGGATCGTAGGCCACGGCGGCGAGCGCACGATCCGCCTCGCGGCGACGCTCGATCCGCAGGCCATTCCTGCGGCCGACATTCTCCTGTTCCAGTGCAAGGCCTACGCCAACGAAGCGGCGGCCCGTTCGGTGCGGCATCTTGTCAAGGGGTCGACCGCTGTCATCTCGTTTCAGAACGGACTCGGCAACGAAGAAGCCCTCGGCCGGATCCTCGGCGAAGCGCACATCCTCGGCGGACTGACCGCGCAGGGGGCCGTCATGGTCGAGGCCGGCGTGGTGCGCAATTTCGGCGACCTGCCGAGCTATATCGGCGAACTCGGCGGCGGGCTGTCCGAGCGCGCGGTCGCGATCGCGGACGCCTTCACCCGCCACCGGCTGCCGACCGTCGCCAGCGCCAATATCAAGAAGGAAAAGTGGCAGAAGCTCCTCGGCAACGTCGCGCTCGGCGCCGTCTCCGCGGCAACCGACATGACGTCGGCGGCGATGGTCGCCATCCCGGAACTGCGCGCGGCGATCCTGCGCGCGCTCGACGAGACCGCGGCCGTGGCGCGGGCCTGCGGCATTCCGCTGGGCGACGCCGAGAAGCGCGCGATCTTCGACAAGCTGACCGACACCGGACACGGCGGCACGGGGGCGAGCAAGTCGTCGATGGCGGCCGACATCGCGCAAAGGCGCAAGACCGAGATCGACGTCATTCACGGCTCGGTTTCCCGGTTGGGCCGCGAGAAGGGCGTTCCCACCCCGACGATCGACACCATGATCGCGATCGTCAAGGGGCTCGAATCGCAGTACGCGAAGGCGGCCGGCATACAACGTCGGGGCACATGAGGCGAGCGGCGATGAATCCACCCATCGAGCCGTCATGACGACGGCGGATGCCATTTTGACGAGCGCCGATGTCGTCGGCGGTTACGGCACCGTCCAGATCCTGAACGGCGTGACGCTCAAGGTGGCGCGCGGCCAGATCGTCGCGCTGCTGGGCGGCAACGGGACCGGCAAGTCGACGATGCTCAAGGCGCTGTCGGGCCTCATCAAGCCCTGGAGCGGCTCGATCGTCTTCGACGGCGAAAGGATCGACGGCATGCGACCGGATCGGATCGTCCGCCTCGGCCTCGTGCAGGTCACGCAGGGCAAGGAGGCGTACCCGGCGATGACGGTCGAGGAGAACCTGCTGCTCGGCGCGCACGTGATCACGGGTCGGGCCGCCCGCGCCCGCGGCCTGGAACGCGCGTACACCTACTTCCCGATTCTCAAGGAACGGAGGCGGCAGCTTTCGGGAACGCTGTCCGGCGGCCAGCTGCAGATGCTGTGCATAGGACGCGGGCTGATGTCCGAGCCGAAGATGATGCTGTTGGACGAGCCGAGCGCGGCGCTCGCGCCGCAGGTGGTGCTCGACATCTTCCGCACCATCTTCCGCATCTGCCGCGACGGCATGACGCTGCTGATGGTCGAGCAGAACGTGCGCATGGCCCTGCTGCTCGCCGAATACGGCTACGTGATCAAGGACGGCGTGATTCACCTCGAAGGACCCGCGGAAAAGATGATCAGCGACGACGCCGTGCGCTTGTCCTACCTGGGCGGAACGGTCGCGGACCGCGACGCGAAGATGGCGCTGTGATCGCCGGGCGAGCGCGGAAGGAGCGGATCCATGTCGTACTTCATTGACCTCGTTATCGTCGGCCTCTCGATCGGCATGGTGTACGCGCTGGTGGCCCTCGGGATATCGCTCATCTATTCCGGGCTGGACGTCGTGCACTTCGCGCACGGCGAAATCTACATGCTCGGCGCCTTCATCGGCCTCTGGATATTCAAGACGTTCCACCTTCCCTTTCCGTTGGTGCTGCTCGGTTCGATGATCCTCACCGGACTGGTCGGGATGTTCATCGAGCGCGTGTTCTACCGCCGCATCCTCCGGGGTGGGGGTGGGTATACGGTCGGCGGGATGGCGATGGTGATCTGCGGCTTCGGCATGTCGATCGTGCTGCAGAACGTCGCGTTCCTGATCTGGGGGCCGAGGGCGGTACCGTTCCCCGTCAGCTACGGGATGCCGGTGGAGCTCGGCAACATAACGCTGCCCGCCGCCTACGTGTGGATCGTCGCCGCCGCGCTGCTCCTGATGGCGGCGTTGCACCTGTTCCTCAAGCACACCCGGCTCGGCCTCGCTGTGCGGGCCGTGGCCGGCAACAAGGAAATCGCCTACCTGATGGGCATCAACGTTCCCATGACCATCTCGGTCATCTTCGGTGTGGCCTGCGCGCTTGGGGCGGCGGCGGGCGTGCTCGTCGGCCCGATCAACTACGTCTACGTGCTGATGGGCCTCGGCATCCTGATCAAGGCCTTCGCGGCGGCGGTGATAGGCGGCTTCGGCAGCCTTCCCGGCGCGGTGCTGGGCGGCCTGCTCGTCGGGGTGATCGAAAGCCTCGGCGCGGGGTACCTGTCCGGCAGCTACAAGGACATCTACGCCTTCATCCTGCTCATCTTCGTGCTGATGGTGCGGCCGGCGGGATTGTTCGGCGTCTTGGCGAAGGTGAAAGCCTGAGCACGGCCACCGCGATCGCGACGGCCGGTCACCGTTGTGGTCGCCGCGCCAAAATATGGAGCAACCGATGAGAGCAACGTTTGAACAGCTTGCACGATCGCTGGCGGACGCGTGGAAGCGCTGCGGCGCCATACCACTTCCCCCGGCCGACGCCGCGCCGGCCTCGCGGGCGGACGCCTTCGCCATCCAGGATAGGATGGCCGAGCTCATCGACGATCGTTGCGTGGGCTGGAAGGTCGGCGCGGCGGTTCGCGCGGTGCAGGTTCTCGAAGGGCACGACGGCCCGATCACCGGCCGGCTGCTGGCGTCGCGGGTTTTCGACAACCCGGGGCAGGTTCCGGCGTCGATGTTCGACGGCTACAAGATCGAAAGCGAGTTCGCGTTCCGCTTCCGCACCGCCGTGCCGGCGCGCGACCGTGCCTGGACGCGCGGTGAGCTGGCGCCGCTGCTCGTGTTCCATCCCGGGCTCGAAATCGCCGGATCCCGGTACGCATCGAATGGGAGTGGGCGCAAGTTCACGACGCACGATGCCATCGCCGACAACGGCGCGGGCGGCGCGTATGTCGTCGGCGCGGGCATCGGCGATTGGCAAGGCATCGATTTCGAGCACATGCACATCGATGCGCGGATCGATGGCGGCGAGACCCTCCACAGCTACGTCGGCGAATTCCGGCGTGATCCGGTGGACATACTGGTCGAGACGGTCAATGGTCTGGCGGCGCGCGGCATCGGACTCGCTGCCGGTGATCTCCTGTCCACCGGGTCGCTGACGCTGCCGACCGCGCTGCATCGCGGGCAGACCTACGTGGCGCGTTTCGGCGACCTGATGACGCTGTCGGTCACGCTGCGTCAGTCGCCATGAGACCGCTCAGGTGGGGAATGGTCGGCGGCGGCCTTGGCGCCGGCATCGCGCCGACGCATCGCCGTGCCGCAAGCCTGGACGGCCGCTTCCAGTTGATCGCGGGCGCGTTCTCACGCGATCCGGAGCGCAACCGCGCCAGCGGCGAGGAGCTTCGGATCGCGCCGGACCGCGTCTATCGCGACTTCACCGCGATGGCGCACGCGGAATCGCGTCGCGGCGATGGCGTCGAGTGCGTGAGCATCGTC
Source organism: Aromatoleum sp. (assembly GCA_010365205.1). Classification (GTDB taxonomy): domain Bacteria; phylum Pseudomonadota; class Gammaproteobacteria; order Burkholderiales; family Casimicrobiaceae; genus CAIWHR01. The sequence continues at coordinate 7,084 of JAAFGU010000010.1, forward strand.
ACGCCGAACGATACGCACGCGGCAGCAAGCCTCGCCTTCATCCGCAACGGGATCGACGTCATCTGCGACAAGCCGATGGCGATGTCGCGCGCGGAAGCGCTCGCCGTGGAAAAGGCCGCGGCGGAGCACGGCGTGCTGTTCGCGCTGACGCACAACTACAGCGCCTATCCGATGGTGCTGGAGGCGCGGCATCTGGTGGACTCCGGCGAACTGGGTGCGATACGCGTGGTCGCCGTCGAATACGCACAAGGGACCCGCAACCGCCTACTGGAGGCGGAAGGCGACACGAAAATGGCCTGGCGCGTCGATCCCCGCGTCGCGGGACCGTCGACGGTGCTGGGCGACATCGGCACGCATGCCCATCACCTGCTGCGCAGAATGACCGGACTCGAGATCGAATCGCTGTCGGCGGAGCTGGCGACGATCGTCCCCGGGCGCAAGGCCGACGACGATGCGCACGTGAATCTGCGCTTTCGCGGCGGCGCGCGCGGCCGGCTGTGGGCCAGCATGGTCGCTGCCGGCAACGGCCACGGCTTGCGCATCCGCGTCTTCGGCGAGAAGGCGAGCCTGCACTGGGATCAGGAAACCCCGGACGAGCTTCAGCTGCGTGCTGACAACGCGCCCTATCGAATCATGCGCCGCGGCGAAGCCTATCTTTGCGATGCTGCGAAGCACGCGTCGCGCACCAAGACGGGCAACCCGGAAGGCTATTTCGGCGCGTTCGGCAACGTTTACTCGGATGCCGCGGAAGCGATCTGCGCACGCCGCGCGGGCCGGCCCGCCGATCTCCTGGCGCGCACCTTCGCCACGGCACGCGACGGCGTGCTCGGCATGGCGTTCATCGAGGCAGCCGTTGCGTCGCATGCGAATGGCGGGGCCTGGACCGACGCGACACTCGACGCGCGCCCGTGATCCGCCAACGACGACGATACGCCGAGCATCTTTTGAAAATGCAATAGACGGTATTGTCGTCATTGCATGGACAAAAGAGGCCCGAAAATTTATCTTGCCGCATCGGAGCCCGATCGCTGACCGCGCGTAACCCGCTCCTCAGTCGCAAGCATACGAAAATCATGTCTATACCCAAGGTTCGCATTGCCGTCGCCGGCGCCGGCCAGATCGGCAAGCGGCACATCGAGCACATCCTCAAGAACGCGGAATGCACGCTGTCCGCGATCGTCGACCCGATGCTCGCGGCGATGGACTTTGCGCGCACACTGGGCGTGCCGGCCCACGCGTCGCTCTCCGACCTGTTCGCGCAGGACCGTCCCGACGGCGTGATCATCGCGTCGCCGAATCAGCTTCACGTCGACCAGGCGCTGGCGTGCATCGCCGCCAAGGTGCCGACGCTGGTGGAGAAGCCCGTCGCGCACACGCTGGAGGCCGGCGTTCGCCTCGCCGAAGCGGCGGAGGCTGCCAACGTGCCGGTGCTGGTGGGCCACCACCGCCGCCACAGCTCGATCATGGCCAAGGCGGTCGAGGTAATCGAGAGCGGCGTGCTGGGCAAGATCGTGGCGGTGGTGGGCACCGCGCTCTTCTACAAGGCCGAGAACGAGGGCTACTACGACGGCGCGTTCTCGTGGCGTCGGGAGCCGGGCGGCGGCCCCATCCTGCTCAACCTGATCCACGAAGTGGGCAACCTGCGCTCGCTGTGCGGCGAGATCGTCGCGGTGCAGGCGTTCACGTCCAACGCCACGCGCAACTTTCCCGTAGAAGACACCGCGGCGATCACGCTGTCCTTCGCGAACGGTGCGCTGGGTACGTTCATGCTTTCCGACACCGCGGCCTCCGACCGGAGCTGGGAACACACGTCCGGGGAAGACCCGCGTTACGCGAAGGCCCACACCGACGAGGACGACTGCTACCTCGTCGCCGGCACCTTCGGCTCGCTCGCGATTCCCACGATGCGGCTCCAGCGCTTTGCGACGGCGGCGGACCAGTCGTGGCACAAGGCGCTCGCCAAGACCACGATTCCGCTCGAAGTCCTGGATCCGCTGGCGGGCCAGATCGCGAACTTCGCCGATGTGATCCGCGGCCGGGCCAAGCCGCTCGTCAGCGCGCGCGACGGCCTGCAGAACCTGCGCGTGGTCGACGCCATCGTCGAAGCGGCGAAGACGGGCCACGTCGTGCGCACGGCCTGAACATGCGCAAACACCAAGTCAGGACCGATCCATGAAGATCTGCATGCTGGGCTCGGGCGCCCTGGGCAGCGTCCTCGGCGGCGTGCTGACCGAAGGCGGCAACGACGTCTGGCTGATCGACGCCTGGGCCGGCCATGTCGATGCGATGAACGACCGCGGGCTCACGCTGCGCGACGGCGGCGTCGACCGCACGGTCAAGGTCAAGGCGAGAACCTCCCCCGAAGGCATCGGCCCGGCCGATCTCATCATCGTGCTGGTGAAGTCGTACCACACCAAGGAAGCGATCGAGAAGGCGGACGCGATCATCGGGCCCGATACCGTGGTGATGTCGCTGCAGAACGGCCTCGGCCACGAGGAAATTCTCGCCGACGCCGTCGGCCGCCAGCACGTGCTGGCCGGCAAGACCTACGCGGGCGGCGTGATGCTGGGACCCGGGCACGTGATCGCGGGGACCCGGGGCAAGCACACGTACATCGGCGAGCTCGACGGCCGCATCACCGGGCGCGCGACGCGCATTGCCGACACGATGACCCGCGCCGGTCTCGCCACCGAGGTGAGCGCCAACATCATGGGCACGATGTGGGACAAGCTGCTGATCAACGTGGCCACCGGCGCGCTTGCCGGCATCACGCGGCTGCCCTACGGCGGACTGTACGGCGTGCCCGAGGTGCGGCAATGCGCGCTCGCGGCGGTGGCGGAATGCATCTCGGTCGCGACGGCGCTCGGCGTGAAGCTCACGAGCGAAAATCCCGAGGACGCGTGGAATCTGGCGGCCGAAGGCCTGCCGAAGGAATTCAAGACCTCGATGCTGCAGAGCATCGAAAAGGGCGCGGCAACCGAGATCGACTTCATCAACGGCTCGGTGGTGCGCGCGGGCACACGGGCGAACGTGCCCACCCCCGTCAATCAAACGCTGGTCGCCTGCGTCAAGGGCATCGAGCTGTGGCTGGCGCAATACGCGCCCAAGCCGTGATGCCCGGCGCGCGGTCACTGGAGAAAGAACGACGCATGGCCTACGGGAACAAATCGTACGTCGAGCACGTCGCGTTGCGGGTGAAGGACATCGAGTGGCACATCCGGTTCTTCCGCGAGGCGCTCGGCATGCCCGTGCGCGAGGTGGACGGCCCGCGCGAGCAGCCGAAACAGGTGTGGACGGTCGGGGGCATCCAGCTGATGGCCGATCCCGGATTCGCCGGGCCTGAAGGACGCCTCGCGCATCTGGGCGTGATGACGGAAGACCTCGATGCCGCGCTCGCGGCCGCTTATGCATGGGAAGGCGTCATGGCCATGCCGCAGGGCAGGAACTGGCTGGCGCTGCCGGATGGCCTGTGCGTCGAAGTGAATCAGGCCACCGGCAATGCGGTGGCAAGCGTACTGGCCGTCGATCCGCGGGCCTGAGCGGCGCCCGCAGCAGAAACCGGATATTGGAGCGAGAGCGGAAATGAAGAAGATCCTGATGCTGCACGGCGTGAACCACGACATGTTCGGCAAGCGCGAGCCGAAGTACTACGGCACGATCACGCTGGCCGAGATCGACGCGAAGATGCGCGACCTCGGCCGGGAGCTGGGTGTGGAGGTGGTGAGCTTCCAGACCAACCACGAGGGCGCCATCTGCGAGCGCATCCACCAGGCCTACATGGAGAAGGTGGACGCCGTGGTGATCAACGCCGGCGCGTGGACGCACTACAGCTACGGGCTGCGCGACGCGCTCGCGATCCTGACGGTGCCGATCGTCGAGGTGCACATGTCTAACAACCACGCGCGGGACAAGTTCCGCCAGTACTCGGTGATCTCCGAGATCGCCAAGGGCTACATCGCCGGTTTCGGCATCGACAGCTATCTGCTGGGGCTACGCGCTGCCGTGTCGGCCAGCATTGCGGCAAAGGGCTGATCGCACATGCGAGCGCGGGGACGGCAGGCTTGCAACGGCCGTCGATCCCATAGAGATCAATGAATACGGGAGCACGAGAAATGGCGGAAGCCAAGTACTGGGACGACGCGAAGGAAGGCGACGAAGGGGTGAGCCCCACGATGACCGTCACCGGCGCGATGATCGATATGTATGCCGATGTGTCCGGCGATCACACGCCGCTGCACGTCGACGAGGAGTACGCGCGGAAGTCGCACTTCGGCGAGCGGGTGGCGCACGGCCTCTTCGGCCTGTCCGTCGCCGACGGCTTGAAGTGCCAGGCCGAATACCGCTTCCTGCCGGGGATGTCGCTCGGCTGGACCTGGGACTTCCTCCTGCCGATCCGGATCGGCGACACGCTGCACGTGAAGTTCCGCGTCGGCAGCATGCGGCCGTCGAACAGCAAGCCCGGCTGGGGCATCGTGATCATCCCGTGTGAACTCATCAACCAGCAAGGCGAAGTGGTCCACCGCGGCGAGCACAAGCTGATGATCCCGCGTCGGCCCGGCGCCACGGCAACCTGATCGTGGCGCGGCGGACATTTCGGATCCGCCTTGACGCCGTCTTTTGATTCTAACGGAGCGAATTCATGGCAACGCAACCCCTTCCGCTCGCGGGCATCCGTGTCGTCGACTACACGCACTTCCTGGCCGGACCGTACTTGAGCCGCTGCCTTGCCGGCCTCGGTGCCGAGGTGATCAAGGTCGAACGCCCGACCGCCGGCGACGCGGGCCGTCATCATCCGTACTTCATCGACGGCCAGAGCGGCTACTTCCTGCAGCAGAACATGGGCAAGCAGGGGCTGTGCGTGAACCTCAAGGACGCGCGCGGCCTGAAACTTGTGCACGAGCTCGTGCGCACGGCGGACGTGTTCGTCGAGAACTACCGGCCCGGCGCGCTCGAGAAGCTGGGGCTGGGCTACAAGGCGCTCTCGCAACTCAATCCGCGCCTCGTCTACTGCTCGGTGTCGGCCTACGGCCACACGGGTCCCGACGCCTCGCGACCGGGCTTTGGCGTAATCGCCGAGGCGAAGAGCGGCGCGATGGCGATGCTCGGCGTGCCGGGAGAATCGCCGCCGCTTTTTCGGATGCCAATCGCCGACATGTACGCGGGGATTCACGGCGTGGCCGCGGTCTGCGCCGCGTTGCTCGGCCGCACCGCGACCGGCAAGGGTCAGCACGTCGACACCGCCCTGTACGATTGCATGGTGGGCATGCACGACTTCGCGGTGCAGTGCTACACGATGAGCGGCGGCAAGGAGATTCCGGTACAGACCGGATACGACCTGCCGCAGTCGACGGTCTACGGCGTGTTTCCGGCGCGCGACGGCAATCTGGTCATCGCTGCGCAGGTCGACGATGCGTGGAAGCGGCTGGCGAAGGTTATCGGCGGCGAGGCGCTGGCGGCCGACACGCGGTTCCATCACCCGGACGGGCGCAATGCGAATCGCGCGGAGATCCTGGGCCAGATCAAGGCGTGGACGAAGGCGCGGTCGGTCCAGGAATGCACCGCGGCGCTCGACGCGGCGGAGGTGCCGTGCGCGCCGGTGCAGAACATCGACGCGGTGCTGGCCGATCCGCAGGTCAAGGCGCGCAACATGATCGTCGAGCAGGAGCACCCGGTGCTGGGCAAGATCCGGCTCGCCAACGTGCCGTTCAAGTTTTCCGACTGCGACGTGACGCTGCGCACGGCGGCGCCGCTGATGGGTCAACACAACCGCGAAATCGCGGCGAAGCTGGGTTTCGCGCAGGCGGAGATCGACGCGATGGTGGCCGACGGCGTGCTCTACGCCGAGGAAGCCGTCGCGCGGCTCGCGGCCGCCTGACGAAGACCCGCCGCCAGAGCGGCAGGAATCGAGTGGCGACGAGCGCAATGAAGACGATACGCTGGGGCATTATCGGCTGCGGTGACGTCACCGAAGTCAAGAGCGGTCCCGGCTTCCGCAAGGCGGCGAATTCGCAATTGCTCGCGGTCATGCGACGCAATGGCGCGCTCGCTGCGGATTACGCGCGGCGTCACGGCGTCCCACGCTGGAACGATGATGCCGACGCGATCATCCACGCGCCCGACATCGACGCCGTCTACGTGGCGACGACGCCCGACTCGCATCGCGACTACGCGTTGCGCTGCGCGGCGGCCGGCAAGCCCGTGCTGGTCGAGAAGCCGATGGCCATGGACCAGGGCCAGTGCGAGGACATGATCGCCGCGTGCAAAGCGGCCGGGGTTCCGCTGTGGGTCGCCTACTATCGGCGGACGCTGCCCCGGTTTGTCGCGGTGCGCGATCTGGTGCAAAGCGGCGCCATCGGCCCGGTGCGAATGGTGGTGAGCCGCCAGTTTCAGTCGCAGAAGCCTCCGGCGGAAATGAACCCCGGTTCGCCGCCGTGGCGCGTCGACGCGACGCGCTCCGGCGGCGGCCTTTTCGTCGACATGGCGAGCCACACGCTCGACCTTCTCGACTTTCTGTTCGGGCCGATCGAGAAGGTCCGGGCATTCGCGGGCAACCAGGCGGGGGCCTACCGGCCGGAGGACATCGTCACGGCGAGCTATCATTTTGCGTCCGGCGTCCACGGCAATGGCGCGTGGTGCTACGCTGCCGATCGCGAAGAGGAGTACAACGAGATCATCGGAGCGAACGGGCGCATCCGCTTCTCGACGACGAAACCCGTTCCCATTCGCGTGATGCGCGGCGATGCGATCGAGGAGATCGCGATCGACGATCCGCCGCATGTGCACCAGCCGTTGATAGAGACCATTGTCGACGAGCTCAACGCGCAGGGACGGTGCCCGAGCACCGGCGAGTCCGGCGCGCGGACCACATGGGTCATCGACGAAATCCTGCGCGAGTTCCGCGCGGCATGCCGCTGACGGTCGCGCGCGATGACGAACACGAAAAGAATCCTGCGGCAGCGAGTGGCTCCCGTAACCGTTGTCACGGTTGACCGGTTGGGTGGCCGCGGTACGTACTGACTCTATGATGGAGAATCGAGATGAGTAAATTCCTGATGTTGCATGGCATCAACCACAACATGTTCGGCAAGCGCGATCCCGCTCAATACGGAACGATCACGCTGGCCGAAATCGACGATCATCTGCGCAAGCTCGGCAAGGAGTTGGGCGTCGAGGTCGTCAGTTACCAGACCAATCACGAGGGCGCGATGTGCGAGCGGATCCATCAGGCCTTTCTCGAAAAGGTCGACGGCGTCATCATCAACGCCGGGGCATGGACGCACTACAGCTACGGCATACGCGACGCACTGGCGATTCTGACCGTGCCCGTCGTCGAGATCCACATGTCGAACATCCATGCGCGGGAAGAATTCCGGCATCATTCGGTGTTCGGCGAGATCGTGAAAGGCCAGATCTGCGGTTTCGGTCTGGACAGCTACCTGCTGGGCTTGCGCGCCGCCGCGTCGGCCAGCACGGCCGCCAAGGCCTGACGGAAAATGGCATACGGAGGAGGCATGGGCAGCGATTTCGCAGGCAAGGTCGTCGTAGTCTCGGGCGGGAGCCGCGGCATAGGCCGCGGCATTGCCGCCGCATTCGCGGCGGAAGGCGCGCAGACGGTGCTCGCGGCTTCCTCGCAAGCGAACCTGGACGCCGCGGCCGAGGCAATTGCCCACAATGCCACTTTGCGGCCGGATGTCTGCGCGGCGGATCTGCGCCGGGAGGACGGCTGTGAGCAGGTGTTCCGCTTCGTCGGAGAGCGCCACGGGCGTTGCGACATCCTGGTCAACTCGGCGGGAGCCACGCGTGCCGGCGCGTTTCCGAGCCTCGCCGAAGAAGCGTGGCAGGATGGCTTCGCGCTCAAGTTCTTTGGCTGCGTGCGTCTTTGCCGCCTGTTCTGGCCGCTGCTCAAGGCCACGCAAGGTCACGTCGTCAACGTCATCGGCGGCGCCGCGCGCACGCCCGACCCGGAGTTCCTGATCGGCGGGGCCGTCAACGCCGCGATGCACAACTTCACCAAGGGTCTTGCGGGTCTTGGCAAGCGCGACGGCGTGAACGTCAACGCGATCCTGCCGGGCATGACCGAAACCGAGCGTGTCGAGCAACTGTTCCGGCAGCGGGCCGAGGCCTCCGGCACGTCGGTCGACGAAGTGCGCGCCGCGCTGATCGCGAAGGACGGCCTCGCGCGGTTGGGCAAGCCGGAGGACGTCGCGGCGCTCGCGCTGTTCCTGTGCTCGGAGCGCGCGCGGCATATCCAGGGAACCGCGATTGCGGTCGACGGCGGCGCGACGCCGGGGCTCTATTGATCATCAATGCAACCGTGGCACGCGGCGAGGCCATCGCCCGCCGGGCGCGGCGGCTTGACGTGGCGCGTTGCCGCGAGGAGAACAGGACATGGCAGCATTGAGGCCGGCGGCGTGCGTCATGGGCTGGCCCGTGAAGCATTCGCGCGCGCCGATCATCCACGGCTATTGGATCGAGAAGCACAAGCTCGACGTCGACTTCCGTCTCGAGGCGGTGCCGCCGGAGGAATTTCCGTACTTTCTCGCGCATCTGGCCGAGCGCGGTTACGTCGGCGGATCGGCGACGATGCCGCACAAGGAAATGGCATTGAAGTTGACCGAGCCCGATGCGCGGGCCACGGCGATCGGCGCCGCCAACGTGATCTGGCTCGACCACGGCAAGCTTCGCTCGACGAACTCCGATGTCATTGGCTTCATCGCCGCGCTGGACGAGTCCGCGCCCGGCTGGGACCAGCGGGCGGACAAGGCCGTCGTGTCCGGTGCGGGAGGCGCCGCGCGCGCCGTCGTCTACGGATTGCTGGAACGCGGCGTACGGCGCATTCATGTGCACAACCGCACACTGGCGAAAGCGGAGGCCTTGCGCGAACGTTTCGGTCCGAAGGTCATTCCCACGACGGCGGAAGACCTGCCCGCGGCGCTCGACGGTGCCGGCCTCGTCGTCAACGGGGCGTCCTTCGGGATGGTCGGCTACCCGGACCTCGACATCGACCTGTCGGCGGTTCGCAACGACGCGGTCGTCGCCGATGTCGTCTACGTGCCGCTCGAAACGGGGCTCCTGAAGCAGGCGAGGGCGCGCGGCCTCGCCGTCTCGGATGGCCTCGGCATGTTGTTGCATCAGGCCTCCGGCTGCTTCGAGAAATGGTTCGGCGTGCGGCCGGTGGTCACGCCCGAGCTGCGCGAACGGGTCGAGCAGGCATTGCAGGTCGCGTGACCTGCTGATGCCGTCAATCGCTGCGATTTCCACACAAACCCAAAACGAGTAACGATTGCCATGCTTGATCTCCGGCGCTTGTCGATCCATCAGGTGACGCTGTTGCGGCAATGCACGACTCCCCAATTCGTCGCCGCGCTGACGCGCAACGGCGTCCCGTGCACGAGCCTGTGGCGGGACAAGACATTGGAGTACGGCGTCGAGAAGACCGCGCGAATCGTCGCCGACAACGGCATCGCGCTGTCGGGTTATTGTTTCGCCGGCCTCATCACGTCGCCGGACCGGGACGAAGCCGCCAAGGCCCGTGACGAGGTTCGCCGCGCGCTCGACGAGGCCGCGGCGGTCAAGGCGCCCTGCCTCGTATTCGTGGCCGGCGGCATCGATCCGCGCGACAAGAACATCGCCGACGCCCGCGCCCGCGCCGTCGATGGCATCGCCGAACTCATTCCCCATGCGCGGAGCGTCGGGGTCAGGATTGCGCTCGAGCCGCTGCATCCGATGATCTGCGCCACGCGGTCGGTTCTGTCCACGGTGAAGCTTGCCAACGATTGGTGCGACCGCCTCGGCGCCGAGGACATCGTCGCCATTGCGGTCGACACCTACGCCGTGTGGTGGGACCCCGAGATAGAGGACGAGATCGCGCGTGCCGGCAAGCGCATCTGCTCGTTTCACGTCAGCGATTGGCTCGCCGACACGCAGGACCTGCGCCTCGACCGCGGCATGATGGGCGATGGCGTAATTGATCTGCCGGCGCTGCGGCGGATGGTCGAAGCGGCCGGCTACGACGGCTACGTCGAGGTCGAGATCTTCTCGCAGCGCAACTGGTGGCAGCGCGATCCCGACGAGGTCATCGGCGTGATCAAGGACCGGGTTCGGACGGCGGTCTGAGTGAACGAGATCGGATTTGGATTGATCGGCGCCGGCGTGATCGGTCGCGTGCATGCGCAGAACATTGCCGGCCGCCCGGATGCCGGGCTGCGTTGGGTCGTCGACAACGACGCGCCGCGCGGCAATGCGCTCGCGGCCGCGTACGGCGCACGCTTTTCCGCGTCGGTCGATGAAATGCTCGCCGACCCGTTGGTGCAGATTGTCGTGATCGGCTCATCGACCGACGTCCACGAGGCACATCTGCTGGCCAGTGTCCGTGCCGGCAAGCCGGTGCTGTGCGAAAAGCCGATCGCGGACAGCCTCGAGGGCGCCAGGAACTGTCTCGACGCGGCGCGCGCGGCGAACGTGGTCGCCGCTATCGGCTTCAACCGGCGCTTCGACGTGCATCATCGGGCGGTCTTCGACCGCATACGCGCGGGCGAAATCGGCGCCGTCGAAAGCGTGCACATCGTGTCCCGGAGCTCGGAAGCCTCGCCGCCCGAAGCCGCGCATCGTGCCGGCGGCATGCTTCGCGAGAAGGGAACGCATTTCTACGATCTCGCCCACTGGATGGTCGGGTCCGAACCCGTGGAAGTCTTTGCCGCCGGCGGCTGCCTGTTCGATCAGGGGTACGCCGCGTACGGCGACGTCGACACGGCGGCGCTGACGCTGCGGTTCGCGTCGGGCGCGCTCGCGACCTTCAGCTTCAGTCGCCGGACCACGTACGGTTACGACGAAATGATTGAGGTGTTCGGGTCGAAAGGCATGCTGCAGTCGCGCCGGCAACAGCAGCGCGGCGTGTCGCTCTACCAGGGTGACAAGATCGTCTGTGACGGCATCTACCCCAGCTGGTACGAGCGCTTCGCGCCGACCTACGTGGCGGAGCTCGACGCCATTGTGGCCGCGGTCCGCACCGGAACCACGGTCGAGCCGAGCCTCGCGGACGGCATGCGAGCACAGGCCGTTGCCGAAGCGGCCGTCGCATCGCTGCTGCAGCGAAAGCCGGTCGCCATCCCGAATGTCTGGCAGCTTGCCTGAGCGTCGCGCTGCCGGCATTGGCCATCGATTTCTTGCGGGTTCAACGGACAAGCCGGTCCGCTTCCTCGAAATGCGCGGCGGCCATATTCGCCGGCGCCTGCGGCATCACCGGCCGGAATTCCATGTGGTCGAGCACGTCGCGCGCGAGGTCGACGCCCGGTGCGATCTCGACGAGGGTCACGCCGTGGGCGGTGAGCCGGAACACCGCGCGCTCGGTGACATAGACGACCTCCTGCCCCTGCCGCAATGCCTGCGAGCCCGAGAACGTGATCTGATCGACATGCTGCACGAGCTTGCGCACGTCGCCGTGGCGATCGATCGAGAGGCGGCCGTCGCCGGTCGAAAGCACCGTGCCCTTGGTGTCGAACGTGCCGCAGAAGACGACCTTGCGCGCGTTTTGCGCGATGTCGATGAAGCCGCCGGGCCCGACCGGCAGGCCCGCGAGCTTCGACACGTTGACGTTGCCCGCCGCATCGATCTGTCCGAAGCCGAGAAAGGCGATGTCGAGCCCGCCGCCCGAATAGAAGTCGAACTGCGACGGCGCGTCGATGATTGCACTCGGATTGCGCGCGTAGCCGAACAGCGATCCTTCGAGCAGCGTGCCGCCATAGGCGCCGTGCTCGATCGACTGGTAATAGCGATCGCCGTGACCCCGCATCGCCACGAGCTTCGCGACGCCGTCGGGGATGCCGTAGCCGTAGTTGACCACGGCGCCGTC
>JAAFGU010000335.1 GCA_010365205.1 Aromatoleum sp.
GCGCCGCCGGCGGCCATCACGCCCCCGCCCGGCGTTTCGTCGACCGGCCGCGCGAAGAACACGAACCGATTGCGCCCGCCCTTCTTCGCCTCGTACATGGCAACGTCGGCGTTCTTGAGCAGCGTCGCACCGTCGGTTCCGTCCTGCGGATACAGCGCGATGCCGATGCTCGCCCCCCGTCTGACCCGATGACCGCCGACGTCGACCGGGTCCGCCAGCGCCGCCACGATCCGCTGGCAGACGCACAGCGCGTCGGCGGCGCGTGCGCCATCCTCGAGGACGATGACGAACTCGTCGCCGCCATAGCGGCCGACGCTGTCGCTGGCGCGCACGCACTCGCGCAATCGGGCCGCGATATCTTGCAACAGCAGATCGCCCACATCGTGGCCGTAGGTGTCGTTGACCTCTTTAAGGCCGTCGACGTCGATGAACAGCAGTGCCGCGCCGCCGCCCAGCCGCAACGCCCGCCGCAGTGCCTGATCCAGCCGGTCGTCCAGCAAGCGCCGGTTGGGCAAACCGGTCAGCGTGTCGAAGCTCGCCAGTTGCTCCAGCTTCCGTTGTGCTTCCTTCAACGGCGAAATGTCGCTGAACACCCTGACGTAGTTGACGATGGCGCCGGCGGCATCCCGCACGCAGGTTCCCGTCACCCAAAGGAAAAGCGGTGTGCCGTCCTTGCGGAAGCGCTGCACTTCGTCGGTGACGAAGCCTTCACTGTGCAGGCGCACCATCCGCGCTTCCGACGCGGCCGGATCGATCGGCCGAAACGGGGATTCGGCCAGGGTCTGGCCGACGATTTCGCCCGGACCGTAACCGGTGAGCCGGGAGAACGCCGGGTTGACCATGATCACGCGATCGTCGCCGTCGGTCAGCATGATGCCGTCCGCAGTCGTCTCGAACACCTTCGAGGCGAGGCGAAGATCATCCGCGCTCGCCTGCTCTTCGGTGACGTCGCTGGCGATCGACATCAGGTACTCCACTGCGCCATCGGCGCCGAAAATCGGCGCGTGAATGCCGCGGATGATCCGCCGTCCGCGGCCCGCAACGTCGACGGCCTTCATGACCTCCTGCACCATCGGGCTCGCCAGAAGCTCGCGATCCCATTCCTCGATCCGGGCGGCGAGCTCGCCCGGCATCACCTCGGCTGCGGCCTTGCCGAGCGCGCGCTCGGCCTTGACGCCGAACACCACTTCGTTCGATTCGTTCCAGAGCAGGTAGCGGCCGTGATCCGCCGCTTTCATGCTGCGCACCGCGACGCCGATCGGCAAGTTGTGGACCAGGGTCTGCAGGAAACCGCGCTGGGTCTTGAGATCGGCCCGGTTGCGTTGAAGACGAACTGCAAGAACCGTCACCACGGCGAAGAAGGCCAGGATCACGGCGGACGTCGCCGTGGCGATCAGCAGATACCGGTCCCGGCTGCGATGGAACTCGGCGAGGACTTCGTCTTTTGCCTGCGCCGCCATGACGATGAATGGGTAATCGGCGACCTTGCGGTAGGCGATGAGGCGCAGCGTCCCATCGATCGGGCTCACCCCCTCGTACGAACCCTCGGCGGCCAGCTGCGCCTGGGCAACCAGTTGCTTGTTGCCCGCCTCCGGCGTCGACGCGCTTTCGTGACCGACGCGGCGGGCGCGAAAGACGCCGTCGAGGCCGAGAATGCTGAGCGCTCCGCGGTTGCCCAGCTTGGCTTCCTGATAGAAATCGGTGAAATAGTCGGGCGTCACCGCCAGCGAGACCGTCCCGGCGAAGGTGCCGTCGCGATGATTCATCCGCCGCGTGAGCAGGATCACGGTCCTTCCGGTCGCGCGGCCGACGACCGGCTTGCTGATGTCGAGCCGGCCCGTATCCTGCGCGGCGTGCAGGTGGAAATAGTCGCGGTCAGCGACGCTGAACGGGCGCTCGGACGGCAGGCTGCTGGCGACGACGATGCCGAGGGCATCGGTGATCCTGACCGCGGCGAAGTCACCGCGGTCGACCAGCCCGGCGGCGACCAACTCGGGCAAGTTCATCGCGCCGTCACGTTCGAACTCGCGCTTGACGAGAAGCGCCGTGCGATCCGCGTTCTTGATCGCGCGTCGCGCATACTGCTCGTAGGTGGCGACGAAATTCTCCGTGTCGCGCAGGGCGGCCGTGACGGCGGCACGCTCGCTCGTCGCGAGCTGCAGCAGCGTTGCCGTCCACACCGCGGCCACCAGCATTACACCGAATGCCGGAATCGCCAGCAGCGGTCGCATGCGGAGTGTCAGGAAAGCCGGGGCGTGCTCAACGTGTTTGAGAAATCGCATGGGCGCGCAGCGAACGATTCGCGGTCAGCCGCGATGCCTCCCCGGGTCAGGACGCAATCATCCGGTATCCAGACAGCATCACGTTCTTAGGCATTATGGACGCCACGCCGAGAAAATGGCTGTCGCTCTCGCCTGCGGTCGCGAAATTTGCGCACGGTACGCGAGCGTATTGCGTCACGCGTACCCGCCGACGTCGACCGCGGCATCTTGTCGCCTACACCCGGCAACCGGACCGGGACGTTCGCCGGACGACGCGAACGTCAGCCGGCAAGCACGTCGCGCAGCGCCGTGAGCGACGGCGCGAAGAAGTAACCGCCGCCCGCCGCGTGAACCCAGTCGCGCCGCAGCTCCAGCGTCGCGGCGCGGCCACCGGTGCCGGTGATCACAATGCGTCGCATTCGCTTGCCGGCGGCATCGTCGCCTTGGCCGATGATCGGGTCGACGCCGCCCCCTTGCGGCTGGTCGTCGCGATTGGCCCAGCGGCGCATCAGGAATTCGAACTGGTCGCCGATCGACGCCTGGTACGACAGGTACATCAGCCCGCGCGGGGCGCGAAGCTCCGCGCGCGTCGGCGCCAGCGGATTCGCGAGCGCCGGGCCGTACGGAATGCCGCGTCGAAGCAGCAGCCGCGTCAGCGTGTCGGCAGCGCCACCATCGACCGTGTCGAGATCGCGCGGATTCATCTTGCGGATGTGCGCGGCGTGCGGGCACGCGACGCCACGCTCGTCCGCCGCCGCTTCGGGAAACGGCGCGCCGCTCCGCTCCGGACTGCGCGCAGAGAACGGACTCGACGACGCTGCGTAGCCGAAACGGTTGTTCTCCATCGCGTCGGCGCCAAGCGTCGGAATGTCCCGGCGCGGCGTGCGCGCGAGCGGCGCCCCGCTCTTCCAGCGGCCCACCATTAGCGCCGCGAGGCGCTCCGCGGACATCCCGGCGAAACCGGGCTGCTGCGCCAGCGATGCTGCCTCGGCGAACGCGAAACGCCAGAACCCCGGGACGTCCTGCTCCAGTTTGCGCACGACCAGAAATGCACCGTCGCGCGTCCACGCCGGCGCGGGCCGCG
>JAAFGU010000336.1 GCA_010365205.1 Aromatoleum sp.
GCTCGAGGCGGGCGGTCCGGTTTACGTGCGTGCCGTAAAATGCGGTCTTCCCCATGATCGGATCGAACGTGCGCAGGACCGGGCCCGTGTGGATTCCGATGCGCGCGGCGGTCTCTCTGGGAAGTCCCATGGCTGGCCAGTCGACCCTGTGCAGCGCCTGTTGCAGACGGACCGCAAACTCCGCTGCGTGGCTCGGCAACTCGAAGACCAGAAACAGGCCATCACCGAGGGTATTGGCGTCGACGGCCGGATGTTCGAGCGAATCGAGAATTCGCTTGCAGGTTCCGAGAAACACTTCGACGAAGCGCGGTGCGTACTGCTCCGGCAACCGGGAAAAGCCGGTGATGTCGGCGAAGAGCAGGCTCTTCAGGCTTCGCGTCGAAGCGGACGGTGCGAGCCGCTGCGCGGAAGCAGGCTCACCATCGGTTTTGCCGTCCCGCAGATCGCTGCCCCTCAGCGCTGCAAGATCGATGTTTTCGACGTGCCCCCCTCTGCGTGTCCACGCCTGCGCGGTCGCCGCGGCGCCTCCGGCAAGCTCGGGCGATCCGTGGTCGCGGACGGTCAGCATCAGGGGGTGCGTCGAGAATTCCTTTGCACGCAGGAAGGCCATTCCCTGAATCAGATTTCCCGCATGTTCGAACAACACGTCGTCGCCCATGAATGCTTCTTCGGTCGCCAGGACTACCTGGCTCGACCGGCCAAGGGCGCGCTCGAAGCGAGCGGCCCAGGCGCCGCCCGCGAAGCTCACGCTGGTCTTGACAAAGTCGGCCGGCGCGAACGGCAGCACGATGTGCGTTGGCATGCCCGCATCCTGCATGGCTTCCAGGAAGAGAATGTCGGCGCCGCATGCCGCCTGCGCGAAGCCGATCGACGGCCCGAGACCTGCGAGTTCCTTGCGCAGCTCAGAAGCCACTTTCGCCTCAAGGCTCGGCGGAAATCGAGGCGAAGTGCGGGCGGGGTGATCGATCATGTGCCCGGAGAACGCGATGACACACGGTGCCGGAACGACGTCGAGCAAATCGCGAGCGGCGGTCGAACCGATCAGCCGAAGTTGCCGGCGCATTACTGCAATATCGCCGAACCGGTTTGCGGCAAGGCGATGCGCTTCCGCATAGTTCTTGCGCGCCGCATCGATCTCCCCGAGCAGCAACAGGGCTTCGCCGCAACTCGCGTGGTGCCAATGATCGCCGGTCGGCTCCATCGCCGACAGCGCCTGGCGGGCGAGGGTGCGTGCCAGCGCCGAATCGCCTGAAAGCATCGCCATCGTGGCGGCGTTGACCGCCGGATAGGCTGAGCCGCCGATGCTGAATGCGCGTCGATAGCAATCGATGGCCACACCGGAGAAACCGCGTGCAGCATCGGCGGCCCTGTCCTTGGCGACGGCATAGCGCTCTTTGGCGATCCTTCCCGCGAGGCTCCACACCTCGATTGCCAACGGGCTGTTGCCAAGCGGATCGCGATCCACGTGGAGAAGCCAATTTTCCGCTTCGCCGATCGCGCTCATTCGGGCACAGGCAAGAGCACCGAG
This sequence comes from Aromatoleum sp., assembly GCA_010365205.1. Lineage (GTDB taxonomy): Bacteria > Pseudomonadota > Gammaproteobacteria > Burkholderiales > Casimicrobiaceae > CAIWHR01. The sequence goes on from JAAFGU010000336.1 coordinate 1,529, forward strand.
ATAGTGGAGCTCGGCCGAATGGGGCTCTTCGACCGTCGCCTTGCGCGCCAGGTCCAGCGCCTCGGTATTGAGGCCGGCTTCGAGCGCTTCCCGGATTTTCGATGCAACGTTGCTCAACCTGCGCTTCCTTCCACTGCCAGTTGGTCACGAGCACGGCGCTGCTGACGTCGTATGGTACCCGGCAGCGAAGGCCGTCGCGCATCCGCGACGCGTCCGCGCCCCGATGGTTGAATGCAGCACCATCGCAAGACGCTCACGTACGCGATCACGAGGGCGGTTGGGGTATGCAAATCCCGGGAAATGACCTAATCTTGCCGGCGCGTTGCACGCTTGAGGGGGACATCTGCGGGCGGGCGTCCCGGCAGGGGTTCATATACGCCAACCGCAGTCGAAGCGCCCACCGTAGTCGAACCGCTACCCAGGGAGAAGCATTCGATGACTGGCCAGGCCGTTCGGAACATCGCGTCGATCGCGGGGCCTTCGCCGTGAGCAGCGTGCTGTCCATGCCGCCGCCGCTCGCCAGGCTCGACGATGACGCATGGGAGGACCTGCTCAACTTCATCGAGGAGCGCCGCGTCATCCCCATCATCGGCCCCGAGCTGCTGAAGGTCGAGACCGGGACCGGACCCCGGCTGCTGTACGACTGGATTGCCGAGAAGCTCGCCGCAAAGCTCAACGTCGACACCGCGCGGCTGCCGCAACCGTATACGCTGAACGACGTCGTCTGCTGGTTCCTCTCGTCGCACGGCCGGCGCGAGGACACGTATACCCGGATGCGAAGCATCCTGCGCGAGGCGAACTTCGCCCCGCCTCGCGCGCTCACCCAACTGGCGCAGATCACCGACTTCGACCTCTTCGTCAGCACGACCTTCGATTCGTTTCTGGAGCAGGCGATCAATGCCGAACGATTCCAGGGCGCGCAGTCCACCGAGGTGATCGGATACTCGCCCAATCGCGTCGCCGATCTTCCGACCGAACGCGAGCAGCTGCAGCGCCCTGTTGTCTATCATCTGCTCGGCCGCGTCTCCGCGTCGCCAACCTACGTCATTTCCGACGAGGACACCCTCGAGTTCGTCTGCGCGCTGCAGAGCGAGCATCTGACGCCCGAGAAGCTCTTCCACGAGCTCGAGTACAACCACCTGCTCCTCATCGGGAGCAATTTCTCGAACTGGCTCGTCCGCCTGTTCCTGCGTATGGCCAAGCGCCGCCGTCTTTCCGACCCGCGCGACGTCGGAGAAGTGCTCGCGGACGACCATTCCGACCGCGACGAGCGCCTCATGGCGTTCCTCCAGCAGGTGAGCCTGCGCACCCGCATCTACAGCGGCGCCGAGGAATTCGTCGACGAGCTGCACCGCCGGTGGATGGCGCGTCGCAGGCCCGCCGACGTGATCCCGCTTGGCGCGTCCCCGCAGCGGTTCCTGCCGCCCGAGCGCGAGATGCCGGACAACGCCGTGTTCATCAGCTACGCGCGCGAGGACCTGCCCGCCGTGCAGAAGATGAAGGCGGGTCTCGATGCCGCAGGCGTCAAGACCTGGTTCGACCTCGAACGTCTGGAGAGCGGTGACGATTACGACCGCAAGATCCAGCGCAATATCGCCCGCTGCTCGTATTTCATCCCGGTCGTCTCCGCGGCTACGCAACACCGGCTCGAGGGCTATTTCCGCCGCGAGTGGAGCTATGCGATCGACCGTGCGCGCAACATCGCCGACGGTGCGCTCTTCATCCTGCCCGTCTGCATCGACGACACGAACGAGGGCGACGCGCAGGTGCCTGAGAAATTCAAGACCGTGCACTTCACGCGGCTCGCGGCCGGCGTTCGTCGCCCGCCTGCAGGACCTGCTCTCCGCCCGCCGTTCATGAAGCATCGCCGCGTCCCGGCCGATGAATTCGATGGAGAGTAGCGCGCCACAGCCCGACGCCGCTCGTCGTGCCCATAGCGGCGAGCGAACGCCTGCCGCGCCCGCGGCCTCCGATGCGGCCGTGGACAAGGAAAACCCGTGGCTCGGCCTCGCGTCGTTCACCGAGGAGACGCGCCAGTACTTCCACGGCCGCGAGGAGGAGGTGGCCGAACTCGGCCGCCGCGTGCAGCGGAAGCTGCTCACGATCCTCTTCGGCCAGTCCGGCTTGGGCAAGACCTCCATCCTGCGCGCGGGCATCGTGCCGCGGCTGCGCCCCGAGGGCTATTGCCCGGTCTATGTGCGGCTCGATTATTCGCCGGAGTCGCCCGCGCCGTCAGAGCAGATCAAGCAGGCCATCTTCCGCGCGACGCACGCCTCGGGGGAGTGGACGCAGACCGGCGTCGCCGTCAGCGGCGAATCGCTCTGGGAGTTCCTGCACCACCGCGACGACATCCTGCGCGACGCGTCCGGCAAGACCCTTGTCCCGCTGCTGATCTTCGACCAGTTCGAGGAGATCTTCACGCTGGCGCAAAGCGATGACTTCGGGCGGCAGCGCGCCGCGCAATTCCTCGAAGACCTCGCCGACCTGGTCGAGAACCGGGCGCCCAAAGCTCTCGAAGCCAGGATGAACGACGACGATGCGGCTGCGGAGAAGTTCGACTTCGCGCGGGCCGATTACCGGATCCTGATTGCGCTGCGCGAAGATTACCTTGCGCACCTGGAGGGATTGAAGGGCGCGATGCCCTCGATCACACAGAACCGGATGCGGCTCGCCCGGATGACCGGGCAGCAGGCGCTGGCCGCCGTGCTGAAACCGGGCGGAAAACTCGTCTCCGAGGAAGTCGCCGCCGCCATTGTCCGCTTCACCGCCGGCGGCTCCGAGCTCGCCAACGCGGAGGTGGAGCCATCGCTCCTGAGCCTCATCTGCCGCGAACTCAACAACGCGCGGATCGCGCAGGGGCGTACCGAGATTTCCGCCGATCTCCTGGCCGGCTCGCGCGACACGATCCTCTCCGAGTTCTACGAGCGCGCGCTCGCCGATCAGCCGCCCGGCGTGCGCCAGGTTATCGAGGACAATCTGCTGACCGAGGCCGGTTTTCGCGAGAGCCTCGCCGAGGAGCGTGTCCAGAAGGCATTCGCCGCGGCAGGCGCGCCGGCCGGCACGCTGGCGACGCTGGTCGATCGACGGCTACTGCGCATCGAGGAGCGGCTCGACGTCCGCCGGGTCGAATTGACGCACGACGTGCTGTGCAGCGTGGTGCGTGCGAGCCGCGATCTGCGGCTCGAGTGCGAGGCGCGCGACGAAGCCGAGCGCAAACTCGCCGCGCAACGCGCGCGCGAAATCGCCACCCGGAAGGCGCTCGTGCGCGCCCGGCAAATCGCCGCGGTTTGCGCCGTGCTTGCC
>JAAFGU010000011.1 GCA_010365205.1 Aromatoleum sp.
GTCGTGCCCGCGCGCGCGCGCGTCGGCGAGCGCCAGAACTTCCGCGTGCGCTTCGCCGGGGCGAACATGCCAGCCCTCGCCCAGCGTCACGCCATCGCGAACGACCACGCAGCCGACACGCGGATTGGGGGACGTCGTGTAGAGCGCGCGCTCGGCGAGCGCCAGCGCCCTCGCCATGAAGACGCGGTCGGCGTCGGTGAACGCGGTCATCGTGAAAACGGGCGTGACGTCGCGCGCACTAGCGCCGCGGGCGCTTGGGCGGAGTCTCGACTTCCTTCAGCGCATCGCGGAAATCCGACACGTCCTGGAAGCTGCGGTAGACCGACGCAAAGCGGATGTAGCCAACCTTGTCGAGCTTGTAGAGCTCCTGCATCACCATCTCGCCGATCTGTCGCGACGCGATCTCGCGCTCTCCCAGCGAGAGTACCTGCCCGACGATCCGGTCGATCGCCTGGTCGACGAACTCCGTCGGCACGGGGCGCTTGTGCAGCGCGCGCTGGAAGCCGTTGCGCAGCCTGGCGACATCGAAATCCGAACGCGTGCCGTGGGTCTTCACGACCTGGGGCAGTCGCAGCTCGACCGTTTCATAGGTGGTGAAGCGCTTCTGGCAGGCGAGACAACGTCGGCGGCGGCGAATCGAGTCGCCCGGCTCGGACACGCGCGAGTCGATGACCTGCGTTTCGGCGCTGCCGCAGAATGGACACTTCATGGCCGGTGGTCAGGCATCGGGATCTATTACCCGTACACCGGGAAGCGCTTCGTCAGGCCGCCAACGCTCGTGCGTACCTGGGCGATCTTCTTGTCATCGCCCGGCGCGTCGAGGACGTCGGCGATCAGGTGCCCGAGTTCCTCGGCCTCGATTTCGGTGAAGCCGCGGGTGGTGATCGCCGGGCTGCCGATGCGAATGCCCGAGGTGACGAACGGCTTTTCCGGGTCGTTGGGGATCGAATTCTTGTTGACCGTGATGTGCGCCTTCGACAACGCGGCTTCGGCGTCCTTGCCGGTGATCTTCTTGGCGCGCAGATCGACGAGGAACATGTGGCTGTCGGTGCCGCCGGAAACCACGCGCAGGCCGCGTTCGTGCATCACCTTGGCCAGCACGCGGGCGTTCTCGACGACATGTTCCTGATACCGGCGGAAATCCTTGTGCAGCGCTTCGCCGAATGCGACCGCCTTGGCCGCGATCACGTGCATCAGTGGGCCGCCTTGCAGGCCGGGAAATACGGCGGAGTTGATCGCCTTCTCGTGCTCGGCCGCGGTGAGGATGATGCCGCCGCGAGGGCCGCGCAGCGTCTTGTGCGTCGTGCTGGTGACGAATTGCGCTATGCCGACCGGGCTCGGATAGACGTTCGCGGCGACGAGACCCGCATAATGCGCGATATCGGCCATGAGCACGGCGCCGACGGCATCGGCAATCGCGCGAAAGCGCGCCCATTCGATGATCCGTGAGTAAGCCGACGCTCCGGCGATGATCAGCTTCGGCTTGTGCTCGTGCGCCAGCCGTTCGGCGGCGTCGTAGTCGATCAGCTCGGTCTCGGCATGCAGCCCGTACGGGACGACCTTGAACCACTTGCCGCTGATGTTGACCGGCGACCCATGCGTCAGGTGCCCGCCGTGCGGAAGGCTCATCCCGAGGATCGTGTCCCCGGGTTTCAGCACGGCGAAGAATACCGCCTGATTGGCCTGCGCACCGGAATGGGGCTGCACGTTGGCCGCCTCGGCGCCGAAGAGCTTCTTCGCGCGGTCGATCGCCAGCTGTTCGGCGACATCGACGAATTCGCAACCGCCGTAATAGCGCTTGCCGGGGTAGCCCTCGGCATACTTGTTGGTCAACTGTGAACCCTGGGCCGCCATGACCGCCCGGCTGGTGTAGTTTTCGGAGGCGATCAGCTCGATGTGCTGCTCCTGCCGCTGATTCTCGGCGGAGATCGCGGCCCACACCTCGGGGTCAGCCTGGGGAAGCGTCAAGTTGCGCTGGTGCACGGCAGGGCTCGCAAATGGGGAAAACTGGATTTTAACACCCGACACGCCGGGGACCGCCCACCCGGTGATGGTCGCGGCTATAATCGCGCCGAGCCCGCCGCCGCCCGGACACCAGCGCGACGGAAAGAGTACGCACCCCGGGAGGAGACCCTTCGTGAACGCACTGCTCGCCATCTCGCGCGCGGTTGACCGTCTGAACGAGCGCATCGGTCATCTCGTCTACTGGCTCGTGCTCGCTGCGGTGCTGATCAGCGCCGCCAACGCCGTGGTGCGCAAGGCGTTCAACTACAGCTCCAACTCCTTCCTGGAGATCCAGTGGTACCTGTTCTCGCTGATCTTCCTGTTCTGCGCCGGGTACACGCTGAAGCACAACGAGCACGTCCGCATCGACATCATCACGAGCCGGCTGTCGGCGCGCGCGCGGGCGTCGATCGACATCTTCGGCACGTTGTTCTTCCTGCTGCCGATGGCGGTGCTGATCATGTGGCTGTCCTGGCCGGTGTTCGTCGACGCCTACACGCGGCATGAGGTGTCGACCAACGCCGGCGGCCTGATCATCTGGCCCGCGCGGCTGATGGTCCCGATCGGATTTCTGCTGCTGATCCTCCAGGGGCTCTCCGAGCTGATCAAGCGCATCGCGTTCCTGAAGGGCCTGATTCCCGACCCGAGCGAGAAGATTTTCGTCAGGACCGCGGAGGAAGAATTGGCCGAGGAAATCCTGCGCGGCCGCGGCGAGTTGGCGATCGCCGAGGAAATCGAAAACATTGCCATGGGTCGGGAGGAGCGGTGATGAGCGCCGCCGGGCCGTCCCAAGGCGCGAATTGCTCCCCTTCGGGTGGCAGCGCAGCGGCGGCAGCCGCAAGCGCGGGGGCCGTATGAGCGCCGCCGGGCTGTCCCGAGGCGCGAATCGCTCCCACTCGGGGGGTTGCAGCGCATCGGCGGGAGCCGCAAGCGTGGGGGCACAACAATGACCGCCTTCCTGCTCGCAAACATCGCGCCGCTGATGTTCGCGGCGCTGGTGGTCGTGCTGCTGATCGGCTACCCGGTGTCGTTCGCGCTGGGCGCGGTGGGAATCGGCTTCGGCCTTGTCGGCATCGAACTCGGGCTGCTGCAGCCGACGTTGCTGCAGGCGCTGCCCGAGCGCATCTGGGGCGTGATGTCCAACGACACGCTGCTCGCGGTGCCGTTCTTCACGTTCATGGGGCTGATCCTCGAGCGCAGCGGGATGGCCGAAGACCTGCTGGACACCATCGGCCAGCTTTTCGGGCCGGTGCGGGGCGGCCTCGCCTATGCGGTGATCTTCGTCGGCGCGCTGCTCGCTGCAACCACCGGCGTTGTCGCCGCATCGGTGATCTCGATGGGTCTCATCTCGCTTCCGATCATGCTGCGCTACGGCTACGACCGCCGGCTCGCCGCCGGCGTGATCGCGGCGTCGGGCACGCTCGCGCAGATCATCCCACCGTCGCTCGTGCTGATCATCATGGCCGACCAGCTCGGCAAGTCGGTCGGCGACATGTACGCCGGGGCATTCATTCCGGGCATCGTGCTGGCAGGCTTCTACGCGGTCTACGTGGTCGGCGTGAGTATCGTCAAGCCGGACTGGGCGCCCGCGCTGCCGGCGGAGGCGCGTACGCTGCGCGAGCCGGACGGCTCGTCGGGGAATCGTTCGCTCGTCCTGCTGACGCTGATCGCGACCGCCATCGCCGTCGCGTTCTGGATGATCTACTACGGCAAGTACAACCCCGATACGGCGACCGACGAACGCATCGTGATCACCACCTCGGTTGCCATCGGCTTCGCGTTCTTCGCCGCGGTCATCAGCAATCTGCTGAAGCTCGGCGTGCTGTCGAAGATCGCCGAGCGCGTCACGTTCGTGCTGATCCCGCCGCTCGCGCTCATCTTCCTCGTGCTCGGCACGATCTTCCTGGGCGTGGCCACGCCGACCGAAGGCGGCGCGATGGGTGCGACCGGCGCGCTGATCATGGCGTTCGCACGCCGTCGGCTGACGTTTTCGCTGCTCCGGCAGGCGATGAACACCACCGCCAAGCTGTCGACGTTCGTCGTGTTCATCCTGGTCGGCGCGCGCGTGTTCAGCCTCACCTTCTACGGCGTCAATGGCCACGTCTGGGTCGAGCACCTGCTCACGAGCCTCCCCGGCGGCCAGCTTGGTTTCCTGATCGTCGTCAACATCCTGATCTTCGTGCTGGCGTTCTTCCTCGACTTCTTCGAGCTGTCGTTCATCGTGATTCCGCTGGTGGGGCCGGTTGCCGACAAGCTGGGCATCGACCTGATCTGGTTCGGCGTGCTGCTGGGCGTCAACATGCAGACGTCGTTCATGCATCCGCCGTTCGGGTTCGCGTTGTTCTACCTGCGCAGCGTCGCTCCGGCCAAGGAGTACCTCGACAAAGTCACGGCGCGCAAGACGGCGGGCGTGACCACGGGGCAGATCTACTGGGGCGCGGTCCCGTTCGTGCTGATCCAGGTCGTCATGGTCGCCCTGATCATCGCGTTCCCCAACATCGTCTCGGGCGGTCTCGCGACAAAGGAGAAAGTCGACATCCAGAACATCCGGATCGAGACCCCGGCCGACGTATCCACGCCGGGCGCCTCGACCTCCGGGGGAAGCAGCGTCGAGCAGGACGAGGCCACCAAGGCGCTGGAGAAGGAAATGGGCGGCGGGGGTGGCGAGAAGGCCCCAGAGAAAGCGCCGGAGGCCGCACCGGCAACGGCGCCGGAGAAGGCGTCGGAGGAAAAGAGGTAGGCGTTTCGACCCGAGGTCTGCCGGCGCTCTTGTAACCGGCGGCCTGGCCGCGGCCGCACTCGTCCAACAAGAGAGACGGCGCGCCGGCGATTCCCTCGCCTGGCGCGCCGCGCGCGTTTCGTCCCGTCGCCTGGGACGCGAGATTGCGCTACGTCACTTCTTTTGCGCCATCCGCTCGGCGGCGATCATGAAGTTGTCGAACCGGTTCTCGGCCACCGCGAACCACTCGACTTGTTCGCTGCGGAATTTCTTCCACGGCTCGTAGATCTTCGCGAACTTTTCGTTCTTGGTGGCGACTTCGTCGTAGGTTTCCTTCGTCGCCTTGTAGCAGGCGGCCATGATCTCGTTCGAGAACGGCAGCAGCTTGACACCGTTGCCGATGAGCCGCTTCAGCGCGTCGGGATTCAGCGCGTCATACTTCGCCATCATGTCGATGTTCGCCTCGGCACAGGCAGATTCCAGGATCGACTGATAGTCCTTCGGCAGGTCGGCCCACGCCTTGGTGTTGACGAACAGGTCGAGCTCGGGACCGCCTTCCCACCAGCCGGGGTAGTAGTAATACTTGGCGACCTTGTAAAAGCCGAGCTTCTCGTCGTCGTACGGACCGACCCATTCCGCTGCGTCGATCGTGCCCTTTTCCAGCGCCGGATAGATGTCGCCGCCCGGAATCTGCTGCGGCACGACGCCGAGCTTGGTGAGCGGCAGGCCGCCGGTGCCTCCGATGCGCATCTTGAGGCCCTTCAGATCGGCCACCGTCTTGATCTCCTTGCGGAACCAGCCGCCCATCTGCGCGCCGGTGTTGCCGGCGCCAAAGCTGACGATGTTGTAGTCCTTCAGGAAGTCGTTGTAGAGCGCACGGCCGCCGCCGTGCATCATCCACGCATTCTGCTGGCGCGCGTTCATGCCGAACGGAATCGCGCAGCCGAACGCGAACGTCGGATCTTTGCCGAAGAAATAATACGGCGCGGTGTGGCAGCACTGGACGGTGGCATTCTGCACGGCGTCGACGACGCCGAACGCCGGCACGATCTCGCCGGCGGCGAATACCTGGATCTGGAACTTGCCGTTGGTCGCCGAGGCGCAGCGCTTCGAGATGACTTCCCCTGCGCCGTAGATCGTGTCCAGGCTCTTGGGGAAGCTCGACGCGAGCCGCCATTTGATTTCGCCGGCACCCTGCGCAAACGCCGGCGCGGAACCGGCGGCGAGAATGCCCGCGAGGCCCGTGTTCTTAAGGAAGGAACGACGTTCCATCTGTACTCCTCTCAAGGAAGGGGTGTCGGTCGACCCGACGCAACGCGATAACTTTCGCGTCTGCGCGGTGCCTGATGCCGATTTCCGCCAAAAAAGCCCCTGGCGGACACGCTGCTTGCTGCCGCGCGATTCTAACCGAAATCGAGCTTGCTGCCCGACCCGGCCGCGCGCCGCGACTGCGCACGAGTTGTCCGCAGCGGGCGGCACGGTCGACCCGGACCGGGCCCGCTTCGTTCAGGGCGTGAGCTTGCGCACCGCCGAAAACAGCGCCCATGCCCAGCCCGCCTGCCGCTCGAGAGTCTGCGTGAACCGGATCAGGTAGCGGGCGTTGCCGGTGTCGAGTTCGACCATGCCGCCTGGCAGAAACCGGTCGTCGGGTCCGATCAGGCTCCGCTGCGCCGACTGACGGTTGTCCGGATGAGCCGGCAGATAGATCCCGAAAAATGGCCGCTCCGCTCCGCTTCGTCCGGACTGGGCCGGCGTCACCCAGGTGCGCAGCAAGACCCGCACCAGACGGCGGGCGACCATCTCGACGCCGACGGTGACTTCGTCGACTTGTTGCCGCTGCATTCGCCGCACGACGGCGAGCGACCACGTATCACCATCCTTGATCGCCAGCAGGTCGCCGAGCTTTGCCGGTGCCTCCTTGGCCGGCGCGGTGAGCCGGCAGCCGGTATCGCTGCGATCGATCATCTGCCAGGTCGCGCCCCGGATCCTGCGCGCGACCGACTCGGGATTCGCGTTCGGGTTCACCATCTGCGTGACTTCGTCGTAGCTGGCCGCGATTCCCGGCGTGCGTGCTGCCTCGGGCAGGCGGTCGATCTCGGCGACCGCCCGTGTGAGGGCCTGCAGGCCCACGACGACCCGGACGTCGTTTTCCGTGTTGTAGCGTTCGGCGCGCGGCGCGTGGGCAATCGCCTCCGGACCGAACAACGAGGCGAGCCGCATCAGCAGCAACTTCTGCTCGCGCGGCGGAAGATCGCCCGGCTGCGCCACCTCTTCTTCCGACTCCGGCAGCCACCGCATCCGCTCGACAATGCGAGCATAGACGGGAGTGGCGTCGAGATGAAGCACGCGGCCGCCGGTACGCGGCTGATCCTGCCGCCGCAGTCCCTGCATCCCGGTCAGGTCGACGAAGAAGCCCGTACCCTTGCCCGGCGGCGGCACCAGCGTCAGCGACGGCGCCCAGTCCTCGATCTGCTTCGCGATCCACTCGATCTGATCGGGCGTGAAGTTACCCGAATCCAGGCGCATCAGCAGCAGCGTCTTCAGATATTCCTGTTCGACACACACGCCGGGCCGCGAGAACGTGCCGGCGCCGAACACGAGCTGCTCGCGCTGCCACCCGCGCATCCGCGCGAATTCGTAGAGCTCGTGGAACTCCCGCCAATGCGCCGGAATCCAGTGACCGTAGCGGAACAGCCGGAACTTGCCATCGAGCCCCTTGTAATGCGCCAGCCGGACGAGCACCCACGGCAGAACGGCGCGCCAGCGCTTGTTGTCGGCGCGAGGATAACCGGCTTTGAGCGCCTGGTTGTAGGCGGACGTGAACGCCTTGACCAGGTCGAACACCGAATGCCAGAGGCGCGACTCGACGCCGGTGCTCCTCTGATAGTTCGCCGTGTACTGCTGCGTAAGCTGGGCCAGAACGGGCTCGAGGCGCGCGTCGATCTTGAGCAGCGCCTCGACCTGTCCCGGTCCGACGTCCTTGCGCGCGCCGGGAAATTCGGCGACCAGATCCAGCACTTCCTTCTGCAGCGCGATCGCGTCGCCCGGCGGCAGCGCGGCGATCCAGCGCGTCGCCGTGCCGGCGCCGCGCAACGGGTCGTTGAGCGTACGGAACCAGTTGAGAATCGGCTCGAACATCGCGCGCGGTGTTCGCCTTCAGCGCCCGGCGACCGTCATTCGTGCGACGAGCAGCGAGCCGACGTGCCGCGAGCCTCGACGGTCGACGTCGTTGCCGATGGCGACGACATCGCGGAACATTTCTTTCAGATTTCCCGCGATGGTGATCTCCTCGACCGGATAGGCGAGTTCGCCGTCCTCGACCCAGAATCCCGCGGCGCCCCTCGAAAAATCGCCGGTGACCTGATTGACGCCCTGACCCATCTGTTCGGTGACGAGCAGCCCTCGGCCCATCCGTTTCAACATTGCCGCGAAGGTGTCGCTGCCATGCGAAAGGATCAGATTGTGATTGCCGCCGGCATTGCCGGTCGTCGCCATGCCGAGCTTGCGCGCCGAATAGCTGCCCAGAAAGTAGCCCTGCACGACGCCGTCGCGAACAACGTCGCGCGGTGCGGTGGCCACCCCTTCGTTGTCGAACGGCGCGCTCCCGCGTCCGCGCGGCAGGTGGGGCTCCTCGCGGATCGATACGTGCGGCGCGAACACCGGCTGGCCCAGCGAATCGAGGAGGAACGACGACTTCCGATAGAGCGACCCGCCCGACACGGCGCCGACGAAATAGCCGATCAGCTCGGCTGCCTCCGTCGATTCGAACAACACGGGGCAGTCGAGCGTGCCCAGCTGGCGGGCGTTCAGGCGCCGCGCGGTCCGTTCCCCGGCGATGCGTCCGACCTCGCGCGCCGGCTGCAGATCGGAAGGCGCGCGCGCCGACGTGAACCAGTAGTCGCGCTGCATGCCGGCCGCATCGTCCCCGATCACCGAGCAATCGATATGGTGCCGCGAACTGCGATAGCCACCGGCGAAACCGTTGCTGTTGGCGTAGACGAATTCGGACTCGCTGCGCGCGACCGTCGAACCTTCGGTGTTCGTCAACCGGCGGTCCACCGCCAGCGCCGCCGCCTCGGCTTCGCGGCCGAGCTCGATTGCCGCCTCGACCGGCAGGTCCCATGGGTGATACAGATCCAGCTCCGGACTTTCGCGGGCGAGCCGCGCCGGATCGGCGAGTCCGGCCGCGGAATCTTCCGCCGTGTAGCGGGCAATCGCGAGCGCCTTGGCGACGGTCGCCTGCACCGCGTCCGGCGCGAAGTCGGCGGTGCTGGCGTGGCCGCGCCGCTGCCCCACGTACACGGTGACGCCGATCCCCTTGTCGCGGTTGTACGAAATCGTCTCCACCTCGCCGCGGCGCACGGTGACGCTCTGTCCTACCGCCTGCGAGACTTCGGTTTCGGCCGCCGTCGCTCCTCCGGATTTTGCCGCGTCGAGCACAGCCGCAGCCACCGCTTCGAGACCGGCGGTCGGAAGCGGAAATCGACCTGCGTCGCCGGGAGCGGCAGTCGTCATCGTGTGGGAATCCCGAGGGTATTGATGGGTTTGAACGGCGGCGGTCATCGACGGACTCTCCCCCGCAGCCGGGCCCGGTTCGGGCCTCGGCGAAGCGCGTCGGCTATCATAGCAAAGCGAATGCCCGTTTCCCCGGGCGGCCGCTCCGACCCTCCACTCGATCCGCCGAAACGATGTCCCGGTCCGACGAACTGCAGCGCCGCCGCCCTGACTCTAACGCCGCGCCGCTGTCTGGCGCATCCGACGACGATCCGGAGCTGCCGCCATCCAAAACACGCCGCAAGGCGGACATGCATTCGCTGCAGGATCTCGGTCTGGCGCTGGTTGCGCTCGATGCAAAGCGCCTCGCCGAACTGGCCGCGGAAGTGGACCTCCCGGAGCGGCTCGTCGAGGCCGTGATTGCGGCCCGAGGGATCACCGCATGGGGTGGCCGCAAAAGGCAGCTCCAGTTCGTCGGCAAGCTGATGCGCGACATCGATCCCGGTCCGGTCCGGCACCGGCTCGCGGCCTGGGCGGACGGTCACGACATGGACACCGCGCGCCAGCACGCGCTCGAACGATGGCGCGACCGCCTGCTTGCGGAGCCGGAGGCGCTCGATGCGCTGGCCGCCGAATTTCCGCGTCTGGACCGGCCGCGGTTTCGCGCATTGATCGCACGAGCGCGCGATGAACGCGAACGGCAGGCGCCGCCGCACGCGTTCCGCGCGATTTTTCGCGAACTGAAAGCACTCGACGCCGCCGTAGAGCGTGCGTGACCGCATCGCGGGCACCACCATTCCCGGACTGTTCATCTTTCGTCGCGCCCCATGACTTCCTCCGAATCGCTGCTGATCGGCCTCGTGTCGATCTCCGACCGCGCCTCTGCCGGCATTTACGAAGACAAGGGCATACCCGGCCTCACCGAATGGTTCACCGCGGCGCTGGCGTCACCCTGGCGGATGGAGACGCGGCTGATCCCGGACGAGCAGCGCGCGATCGAGCTCACGCTGATCGAACTCGTCGACACCGTCGGCTGCCACCTGGTGCTGACCACCGGCGGCACCGGACCGGCGCCGCGCGACGTGACTCCCGAGGCGACGCTGGCCGTTGCGCACAAGGTGCTGCCCGGCTTCGGCGAGCAAATGCGGCAGTTGAGCCTCCAATACGTGCCGACGGCCATCCTCTCGCGCCAGGTAGGCGTGGTGCGCGGTCGCACGCTGATCCTTAATCTGCCCGGCCAGCCCAAGGCGATCAAGGAAACGCTCGACGGCGTGTTCCCTGCCGTGCCCTATTGCGTCGACCTCATCGGCGGCCCGTACATCGAGACCAACGACGACGTCTGCAGGGCATTCCGGCCCAAGAGTGCGCAGCGCCCAGCCGTCCGGTGAGTCGCGATTCGACGGCGTGAAGCGGTGAGCGAAGCCGCGCGCCGGGCGAGGGGCATCGCGTGCATCGTCGCGTCCGCCGTCGCGTTCGGGGCAATGGCGATCCTGGCGCGCTATGCGTATGCGTCGGGCGTGGACACGACGACGCTGCTGGCGCTGCGTTTCGCGATCGCCGCGGCGGCGATGGTCATGCTCCTGCACGCACGCGAAGTCGCGCTTCCGCGCGGCCGGACTCTCCTTGCCCTAATCGGGCTCGGCGGTCTCGGCTACGGCGGACAGGCCTTCACGTTTTTCACCGCGCTGACGCTCGCGCCGGCAGGACTGGTCGCGCTGCTGCTGTACCTGCATCCGGCGCTGGTCGCGCTATTGTCCTCGGCGTTGCTGCATGAAAAGTTGACGCCGACGAAGCTCATCGCGCTCGCCGTCGCGCTCGCCGGCATGGCGCTGACCGTCGCGCCGTCCCTCACCGGTGACGTCCCCACCGCCAGCCACGCGGGTATCGCGTTCGGCGTCGCCGCTGCCGCGATCTATGCGCTCTACATCGTCGCCGGCGCAAGGATCGGCCGCAGCGTGCCGGCATTGGCGATGAGCACCGTCGTCATCGGCAGCGCCGGCACGGTGTTCGTCGTCGCCACACTCATCCGCGGCCCCGCATGGCCGCAGACCGGGACCGGCTGGCTCGCGATCGCCGGGATCGCGCTCGTTTCGACCGCCGGCGCGATCACGCTGTTCTTCGCCGGGCTCGAGCGGATCGGTCCGACACGGGCTTCGACACTGTCGATCGTCGAGCCGCTCGTCACCGTAACGCTCGCGGCAATCCTTCTGGGTGAATCGATCGCGCCGATGCAGATCATGGGCGGCGCGCTGATACTCGCCGCCGTGATTCTGCTTGCGCGCGCGAAATCGCCGTAGCGCCCGGCTTCGCGGGAAGCCGTCGACGCGCAAACGATAGCGTGTCGGGACCCAGGTCGTCTCCGTGCGAATGCCTGCGGGCGGCCTTCCCGGAATCACGTCAGGCAAGAAAAAACGCCGACACGATTGGCGCGCCGGCGTCCGTTGGAGAGAGGTCCTGCGCGATTACTTGACGTCGAGAATCTTCATCGCCTTGGCGAGCGTGTCGATCGATTCCTGATGTTTGCCGGCCTTGTGCAGCGTTTCGCCCTCGGCGCGGTATTTCTTGACGTCGCTCATCTGGGCGGCCGAAAGCGCCGGATTCTTGGCCAGCGCGGCGTCGACCTTCGCCATGTCTTGCGGGCAGTGAAACGCGAACGCGGTACCGGCGGCGAACATCGTCGCCAGGAACAGCGCGGAGTTGCGGAATTTCATAAGGTCTCCTCGAATCGATATCCGGCGCCGCCGGGGGCTCGGGCGGTCGCCCGACGGCGCCAAGCTTACGCCTGATTCGCCAAACTTCGATATCGTCGGCGGGCCCCGCGGCGGGGCCACGCGGCGCAGCCGCAGGACGGCGCCGCCCGCTAAACGTCGTCGCGGAGCGACTCGGTTCGCGCTGCCGGATCCTGGCGGTAGAAGGCCATGAACTGCTCGTACACGTCTGGATAATCGTGTAGCAGCAGAGTGGAATCCGCGAAGAACACTTCGGAAAGCACGGCGAAGAACTCGGCCGGACTCTCGGCGGCGTAGGGATCGATCGCCGTCTCGTCCCCGCGGTCGACCCGGCCGCCGAAATGTTCGAACGCGTCGTTCAGCGTTTGCTGCCACTGCTTCGGCGACATTGTGGCAGGCAGCGGCGGACAGCCGTTCGCGTCTCCGTTGCGCATGTCGAGCTTGTGCGCGAACTCGTGGATCACGAGGTTCATGCCGCCGGCATTCCAGTCGCCACTCGCTTCGATATCCGGCCATGACAGCACGACCGGTCCGCCGGGCATCGCTTCGCCGGCCAACGCAGCTTCGTCGCGGTGCACGACGCCGGTTTCATCCTCCCACTCCCGACCTGGAATGAACTCGTCCGGGTAGACGATGACGTTTTCCCAGCCGTCGTAGTACGAAAAGTCCAGGTTCAGCACCAGCACGCAGGCCTCGACCGCGATGATGACGCGCTGAAGAGGCGTGACGTTGTGGCCACCCGCGCCGACGATTCCCTTCGCGTCCAGGAACAGCACCACCCGTTCGCGCAGCCGCGCGAGTTCTTCCTCGGTGTAGATCGCAAGAAATGGCCGATCCTCCAGCGCCTGCCGCCACAGCGCGTCGGGTATCGCCGAGCGCTTCAACACGCGCCGCCGCCGCCAATTGCGGATTGCCTCGAACATCGCGTCCGGGCCGTCAGCCTTCGAGCGGCGTGGGCGGCGACTCCGCTACCTCGGCTTCGAGCAGGTTTCCCGTACTGTCTCCGGTCAGCAAGCGGTCGGCTTCGGCTTCGGGCAGCGCTTCCACGTCGCGGAGCTTGCGTGCGATGGTCGTGCTCTTGCGACCCGCATCATCCAGTGTCCTGCCTACCTGGTCGAGCTTTTCCTTGGTCTTCGAAAGAATTTCGCCGAATTTTCCGAACTCCGTCTTGACCGCACCCAGTACGCGCCAGACCTCCGTCGAACGCTTTTCGATCGCGAGTGTGCGAAAACCCAGCTGCAGGCTGTTCAGCATGGCCGCGAGGTTCATCGGACCGGCGAGCATGACGCGGTAGTCGCGTTGCAGCGTGTCGGCGAGCCCGGCCCGCGACACGGCCTCCGCGTAGAGGCCTTCGGTGGGCACGAACAGAATGGCGAAATCGGTGGTGTGCGGAGGCTCGATGTACTTGTCGCGAATCTTTCTCGCCTCGACCTTGAAAAAATTCTCCAGGGCCTTGCGGCTCATCTCGACCGCCGCGACGTCGGCGCGCTCGATCGCGTCCTGCAGCCGCTGGTAGTCCTCGAGCGGGAACTTGGCGTCGATCGGCAGCCAGCAGGGGACGCCGTCGTCGCCGCGGCCGGGAAATTTGACCGCGTACTCGACCTGATCGCGACTGCCGGGCCGCGTCGCCACGTTCTGCGCGTACTGGCCCGGCGACAGCATCTCGTCGAGGAGCGCACCGAGCTGAACTTCGCCCCATCCGCCGCGATTCTTGACGTTGGTCAGCACCTTTTTCAGGTCGCCGACGCCCGCCGCGAGCGTCTGCATCTCGCCCAGCCCCTTGTGCACCTGCTCGAGCCGATCGGACACCTGCTTGAACGACGCGCCGAGGCGCTGTTCGAGCGTCGTCTGCAGCTTTTCGTCCACGGTCGCGCGCATCTGCTCCAGCTTCTGCGTGTTATCGACGCGCAGCGCGTCGAGTTTTTGTTCGACGGTGACGCGGACTGCTTCGAGCCGCTGCTCGTTCGTCTTCGTCAGCTCGCCCAGGCGTTCGGCGAAATGCTTCATCTGCTCGTTCTGCGTTCCGGCCATTCCGGTGAGCTGCTGTTGCATCGTCTGCGCATGCTGCGCGAGCGTCGCGCCGAGTTCGGTCCGCGCCGCCTGCGCCGCGACTGCCTGTTCGCTGCGCGCATGGGCGAGGTCCTGCTTCAAGTCACGCTCGAAGTCGACGTTTTGCGCGGCCAGCACGTCGAGCCGCGCGCGCAGATCCGCCGCCTCGCGGACCGCCGCATCGCGCGTCGAAACGAGCGTCGACAGCCGCCCCAGCGCCATCGCCGTCAGCACGGCGACGACCAGGACGACGACAAGGATAGCGAGCAGAAGAATTTCCAACATGGCGCGCCGAGTTTACTACGCCATGTCGTCCGCCAGCGCGAGCGCGGCGAACGATGCCAGCCAGTGAGCGCCGACGTACTCGGCGTCGGCGAATCCGGCGGGTCCCGCGTCGAGGTGCGCTGCGGCCGCCGCCCGCGCCGCTTGTGCGCGTTGATCCATGTCCGGCAGCGACGCCGCGATGCCGCGCCAGCACCAAGCGCGCGACAGGTTGAGTCCGTCGAGATGCACGATTTGCGGGTCAGTGCGATCGCTTACGGACACCGGCGCGAACAGCGTTGCGGGTTCACGCCGCGCCAGCTGCGGCAGAAAATCGTCGAGCCAGGCCGCGAACTCCGTCGGCCGCAACACGCGGCGCATCAGATCCGCCTCGATCAACGCCGGCGACAGAAAATCCGCGCCGGACGGCTCCCATGCCGCCGGTGCGCCCCGGTCCGCGGCGAACCATGCGTGCGCTTTCGCGAGGCATAGCTGCTCCAGCGGCAGGGCCCCCGCGCGCCGGGCGTAGTCGAGCGCGAAGGCGAGTCCGAACGCGCTGTTCGAGTGGATGCCGTAACGGATCGGATAGTCGGCGCGCGGCATCCAGGCGAGGTACCGCGCGACAATAGCCCGTGTCAGCGGCGCCAGCGTCTCCGCCCAGCGCACCGCGTCGGCGTCGGCCGATCGCGCCAGCTCATCCGCCAGCTTCAACAGCCAAGCCCAGCCGTACGTTCGCTCGAACGACTGGGTCTGCGGCTGCGCGAGATACGCGCACTCGGCGGCAATTGCCGCCGGCGAGAGATGGCGGTCGAGCAATACTTCGATCGCCGCCCGCTGGGGCAACGCCGGAAACCGTCGCCGCACGTGGACCAGCAGCCAGTGCATGTGCACCGAAGAGTGCCAGTCGTAGCTGCCGTAGAACGCCGGATGCAGCGCGCGTGGGCCTTGGGCGTCGGCCGGCGAGGCAAGCACGTGGTCCGGCTTGTTCGGGAATTCGCGAACGACGTTTTCGAGCGCGATCTCGGCAAACCGGGCGGCCTGCAGGGCGGTCAGCGAGGGGAGCGGCGTCATCGGCAGGCGGCCATGTCAGACGCGCGATTGCACGCGGCGCACGCACCCGCCGATTGTCAGGCCGCATGCGCTCAGCGGCAAGCCGCCCGCTGCGTGGCGCGACACGTGGACGCTCGGCTCGGATAGGTCTCGTTCCCGCCGCCGCGGCAGCGTCGCCGCGAGCCCGGCACGAAGCCCGCAGCCGCAGACGGGATTCATCTCGCCGCTGACGCGTCGAAGTCGTCCAACCCGGCGCAACCGGTCACGCCGCTTCGCGGCTCGCCTTCTTGCGCTCGTGTTCCTTGAGGAAGCGCTTGCGGATGCGGATGGTTTTCGGCGTGACTTCGACGAGTTCGTCGTCGGCGATGAACTCGACGGCATACTCGAGCGTGAGTTCGATCGGCGGGACCAGCCGCACGGCTTCGTCGGTGCCCGACGAGCGGACATTGGTGAGTTGTTTGCCCTTGATCGGGTTCACCACCAGATCGTTGTCGCGGCTGTGGATGCCGATGACCATTCCTACGTACAGCTTGTCGCCGGGCGACACGAACATCCGGCCGCGGTCCTGCAGCTTCCACAGCGCGTAGGCGACGGCATCGCCGTCTTCGGCGGAGATCAGCACGCCGTTGCGGCGGTCGGGGATGTCGCCCTTCAGCGGGGCGTAGCCGTCGAACACGTGGCTCATCAGTCCGGTGCCCCGCGTCAGGTTCATGAACTCGCCCTGGAAGCCGATCAGGCCGCGCGCCGGGATCCGGTACTCGAGGCGGGTTCGACCGCGGCTGTCCGATTCCATGTTGGTGAGGTCGGCGCGGCGCGGCCCGAGCGCCTCCATCACCGCGCCCTGATGCGTCTCCTCGACATCGACCGACAGCGCTTCATACGGCTCACAGGTGACGCCGTCGATTTGACGGAGCACGACGCGCGGGCGCGACGCCGCCAGTTCGAAGCCCTCGCGCCGCATGTTCTCGATCAGGATCGTCAAATGCAGCTCGCCTCGGCCCGAAACGAGGAACGCATCGGTGTCGCCCGTCCCCTCGACGCGCAACGCGACGTTGGTCAGCAGTTCCTTCGCCAGACGGTCTCGCAGGTTGCGCGACGTCACGTACTTGCCGTCGCGGCCGGCGAGCGGAGAGGTGTTGACCTGGAAGTACATCGACAGCGTCGGCTCGTCGACGGAAATCGGCGGCAGCGCCTCCGGCGTCTCGATCGACGTCAGCGTGGTACCGATCGTCAGATCGTCGACGCCGGTGACGAGCACGATGTCGCCGGCCTGTGCCGACTCGACGGGCACGCGCTCCATCCCCTGGAAAGCGAGCAGCTGCGCGATCTTCGCCTTCGCCGGTACCTGCCCTTCGGCCAGCGGGCCGTCGAGGATCGCGACTTCCTGGCCCGGCATGAGGCGGCCGCGGCGGATGCGGCCGATGCCGAGCCGGCCGACGTAGCTCGAGTAGTCGAGCGCGCTGACCTGGAATTGCAGCGGCCCGTCCGGATCGCCGACCGGCTGCGGCACGCTGGCGAGGATCGTCTCGAACAGCGGACGCATGTCCGAGCCCGCGGGCGGCGTGTGCGCCTTCGCGACGTCGACGTCGAGCGTCGCCCAGCCGTTCAGCGCCGACGCGTACACCACCGGGAAGTCGAGCTGCTCGTCGGTCGCGCCGAGTTTGTCGAACAGCTCGAACGTCTGATTGACCACCCACTCCGGACGCGCGCCCGGTCGGTCGACCTTGTTGACGACGACGATCGGCTGCAGGCCGAGCTTCAGCGCCTTCAGCGTGACAAACCGCGTCTGCGGCATCGGGCCTTCGACCGCATCGACCAGCAGCAGCACGCCGTCGACCATCCCCAGCACCCGCTCGACCTCGCCGCCGAAGTCGGCGTGGCCCGGCGTGTCGACGATGTTGATCTGCGTGTCGCGGAAGCGGATCGAGCAGTTCTTGGCGAGGATGGTGATCCCGCGCTCGCGCTCGAGGTCGTTGGTGTCCATCATCCGTTCCGCGACGTGGAAGTGCTTAGCGAAGGTGCCGGCCTGCACGAGCAGCTTGTCGACAAGCGTCGTCTTGCCGTGATCGACGTGGGCGATGATCGCGATGTTGCGCAGCGGCTTGGGCGGCATGGACACGGTTCTGGACCGGGATTGTTGCACTGCGGCAATCGCCGCGGCGCTTAACCGATAATTATAGCCGCCGCCAGCGCCCGACTACCACATTTTTTCGCAAAATCCGCAACTTAGTCTATAATGAACTTTCGGGCGGCCGTTCCGGTCACCGCCCAACCCGCAGCGGGCGCCGCGCTCCGAAACACCTAGCGCTTGGTCATAGCCCGCCCGCGCCACCATCCAGACATCCGCAGCCTGGACCGGAAATCCCCCAGAGGGATGGGCCGCGACCAGGAGTTTCAATGAACGCAACGAGCTTTGCCGAGCTCGGACTGCGGCCCGAGTTGCTGCGGGCCGTGGAAGACGCCGGCTATACGACGCCCACGCCGATCCAGGTGCAGGCGATTCCCGTCATTCTCGCGGGCAAGGATGTCATGGGCGGCGCCCAGACGGGCACCGGCAAGACGGCCGGATTCGCCCTGCCGATCCTGCAGAAGCTGGCGCCGATGGCGAACACCAGCCCCTCGCCAGCTCGGCACCCGGTGCGCGCGCTGATCCTCACCCCCACCCGCGAACTCGCGGTCCAGGTCGAGGAGGCGATCAAGACCTACGGCAAGTACACGAATCTCCGGTCCACCGTCGTCTACGGCGGCGTCGACATCAAGCAGCAGCTTGCGATCGTCCGCGGCGGCGTCGAAATCCTCGTCGCCACGCCGGGCCGCCTGCTTGACCACATCGAGCAAAAGAGCGTCTACCTGGGCCAGGTCGAGATCTTCGTCCTCGACGAGGCCGACCGGATGCTCGACATGGGCTTCATCCCGGACATTAAACGGATCATGGCGCTGCTGCCGGTGACCGCAAAGCGGCAGAACCTGCTCTTCTCGGCGACATTTTCCGGCGAGATCAAGAAGCTCGCCGATCAGCTCCTCAATGCCCCGCAGTTGATCGAAGTCGCGAAGCGCAACACGGCGGCGGACACCGTGTCCCAGTTCGCGTACAAGGTGCCGGCGGACGCGAAGCGCGCGCTGCTGGTGCATCTGGTCCGCTCGCGCAGCCTGAACCAGGTGCTGTGTTTCATGCGTACCAAGCATGGCGTCTCGCGTCTCGCCCGGCAGCTGGAAAAGGACGGCCTCATCACCGATGCGATCCACGGCGACAAGACGCAGCAGGCGCGGATGGAGGCGCTCGCCGCGTTCAAGGAAGGCAAGCTGCAGGTGCTCGTCGCCACCGACGTTGCCGCGCGCGGACTCGACATCGACGACATGCCGCTGGTGATCAACTACGAACTCCCGCACGTGCCCGAAGACTACATTCACCGGATCGGCCGCACCGGTCGAGCGGGAGCGTCGGGCGAGGCGATTTCGTTCGTCGCCCCGGACGAGGAGCGGTATCTGACCGACATCGAACGGCTGTTGAAAAAGACCGTCGCCATCGTCGACGCGGATGGTTTCGACCCGGCG